>NZ_JAHHPQ010000293.1:0-3342 GCF_024606245.1 Endozoicomonas sp. SESOKO2 | reverse complement strand
ACGCTGTTCAAAAACTCTTCGGCAATTTTTGTCAGCTCATCGGATCTGAGCACCAAAGCGTTACTGGCGTTGAGTGACTGCCGCAAGTAGTCATCCTTAATGGATTTCTCAAACAATGGATCGTTATTCATTTCATACATCATGGTATACAGCTCTTCTGTTAAGGAAGGATCGTGAGTGCCATAGTTGCCCCGGTCAGTGTAGCTTCCCCACTGGCAAGCATTGGGCCAACAATACGTTAGACAACCACCTTTCGAGTGTGTCAATTCATACAGGTAATGACTGAAGGCCTGCTTAATTGCTTTCTCGCATTTGTTTTTTAAGTCAGTTATAAGTTTCTGCTCCTCCTCTGATAGCTCACGGGACTCAGCAATGGATTTGTTTTCGCTGCGGACATCATCTCTATGTTGCCTAATTAGATTCAGTGACATGTCTTCATTAAAATAGCCACCGGGACTTTCAAATAATGCATGCATCCGAATTTTAAGATCAGCTAAAGCTTGCATGTGATGGAGTCTTTGTTCTTTTTTGACCGCCTCATATTGATTGATTTTTTTCGATAGCTGCCTCAAGCCCGGGCTATTCTCAGTTTTATGCTGTAACAGGGCGTTGGTCTTTTCATTAATTGCTGTGTCGAGCCAGCGAGGTTGCCCCATGATAATGACCGGACGGTGGTTCGCCTTCCCCGAGATTAACTGCACAAATGCAGGGTCGTGCACCAGCATTCGTTCTATATTCGGAATGCCATCAGGCTCGTCCGACCAGGCGTCCTGTAAAGATGAATCGGCAATTTTACCTTTAAGGAATGACGAACATCCACCATGACCCTGAGTGATGAAAAAGGCAGAGGTATCACTTCTTTCCTCTTGTAAGCTTCTATAAAACAATTGCCATGCCTGGCTATTTTTTTCCCTGGACAAGAATTCCTGATACCACTTTTTCAGGCAATGTGCGGCTTTAACTTTCAGTTCGTCGACGTCTTCCAGACGCACCAGTAGCTGATGCAGTTCACGGGGCAGTGAAGCGTTGTTCTCATCGAACGGCAGTGGGTCCAGCCAACCCGATTCCAGGGCTTCACGGGCAAAGTGAATAACCGAAGGTTTGGTTAAGTCACTGTCTTCCAGTATTTTCACAATTAATCTCACCCATTGGTGAGAGTTTGCTCCAGCCTGGTCAACCATTTTTGAATGGATTGACTTGAGTAGTTCAGTGACCTGATCTTCATCGCTGTTAGACAATATTTGTTTGACCGCCTCCGACATTGATTTATAAATATGCCAGTCTTTGCGAGTCATAGTATCTTTCCATGACTTCCCGAAATGGCTCAATGCGTTTGTCCCCAGCGACTCTGTCAACCAGGCCACAGTATCTTTCCATGGCTTCTCGAAATAGCTCAATGCGTCTGTCCCCAGCGACTCTATCATCGAGACGCCCATGGCAAAGCCGGTTAAATCATTTCTCTCCCAGAGATTCCTGATTATACTGGAGAAACTTAGATTCGCTTCTCGCCATGCACTTTGGGTATCAAGGTTTTTTTTCAGTTCCCCGAGGCTCATAGCACAAGCTTTAGCCAGATCTTGCTGCTGTGCTGAATCAGCACCTTTTAGCAGGGCTTTCAAGTGACCCTTAATCGTCCTTAACACAGTGCCGGGATCATCGACCTTCCTGACAGGCTGAAAATTGTAGGTAATTTTTGTCTTCTCTGCGCCTGCCCCGCCCAAATTTACCGACTCCCAGGTTTGGCCTTTATCCGGGGAATACTCTGCAAAGTGGTGGATAAGGCTTGTAACTTGCCGACATGGAATCCCGAAATAACGACAAAGTGCTATAAAAACAGGTACACGATGACGACAGCTACCCTGGCGCTGGGTTACCAGGAAATGAAAGAAATTCTTTTCGCGATTTGGTTTAGTCTTACCGGAAAACTGTTGGCAATACTCCGTGATTGCCTGAATGCGTTGTGTCGTGCCATGAGCGTTTGCTATTTTCCGCAAAGGCTTCCGTATTTCGGAGGGCTGTTGGCCAATATTCGTAAACAGTCCGTCCAGTACTTTTTTCATCCCTTCTGAACAGCGGGTGTCAAACCGTATTGATCGATCTGTTCGGGCTTCTTTAAGCGATGATTTTCTTTCCTGTGCTCTGGCTTCTACGACATAAGTCACCTGAATACTCTGGTCGGCTCTGGCCTCCGGAACAAACAGTGTGTGAAGCCCGGTATATCCACCCCTGATCAGGGTAAATGCCAAATCGGGTTCGATACGCAGGGCCACGATATAGTCGTCAGGCGTCAGGCTGGGCAATATACATTCGCCATTCTCCGGTGAACATTTAAAAGTCCCCAGCGTTTGATTGCTGGCTAGTGTTACTTCCTGGTCATGCTCCGGCAACCGGGCAGGCATGAGGGTTTCGACCCTCTGCATCAGTTGATCACTGATCTCGAACAGTTCGATGTCACCCTCAGCGGTCACATTAATATCATCTAAGCAAAAGCGATACATTCTGGAAGAAGGTTCCTGCGTAGCAAAAATTATATGGTCATCACAATGATTTGGCTTGCGGTTCTCATAGTTCGTGTCCCAGTCCAATGTTAAAGTATATTTTACCTGGACTGCCGGATCGTATTGTTCAGAATTGTCAACCCTGTGGTTCGGCTGACCATTTATCTGATGCCAAAACGCAGGCCACAATTGAACGGTATTGGAATTCCATATCCTTATCCGCAGATCAGCTTCCTCAAGATAAGGCTGGGAAGCAGGTAATTTAAGCGTTTGTACCTCTTCTTCCGTCAGGGGAAATACGCTATTGGCGTCAATGCCCGTCTGGTCAAACGTACGATTAAACCAGCTTTGCTGCCAGTGTCGGTACAGTGCCCGGGTGAGAATATCATCCGACTGATCCGGGGTCAGGGAAAGACCGGATGCCTGCCATCTGGCCTGAGCCACCCTTTTGATAACTTCTGTTTTGGCCTCCTCTTCACTCAGAAGGGTATTAATGCGAATTTCATGGCGTTTTTCATTAGTGCTGTTGCGATCACTTTGTCGTATCAACCACGGATGATCAATGCTCGATACCGTTTCGTAGAGCCATTGGCTCAGCTTATGTGCAAGCGCTCCTTTACCCAAGGCAAGTTCCGATGACTCGGGCAGTTCCTCCAGCGATATGTTGGCGGCCATCAGGTAAAGCCGGTAGTGCTGAGTGAGGCATTGATGAATGGCTTTTTCGGTAAAATCGCCCCCTCTGATAACCGCTCTGGCGACATTCTGCAAGTCAAGGCTGGTCGGCTGCAACGGCAGGTTTTTGCGTTGCAGGCAAGCCCTTAAACGACAATGTATTTCCGTCACC
>NZ_JAHHPQ010000292.1:0-1431 GCF_024606245.1 Endozoicomonas sp. SESOKO2 | reverse complement strand
ATACGGGACAGGTTGACTGAACCCATCCGGATGAGGCCAAAAATAACCAGCGCAACAAGGTCAATACGGGATTGATGTCATCCAAGAGTCCGACTTTCCGCCGTTTCCTGAAGAGCCTTAACACCTGAAAGCCGCGTTTTCCGGATAAGATAACGCCTTTCTTTGGTTTCCTTGCTTGTCTTTATTCCCTACCTTGCCCAAGCGCAGATCAGGAGTCTCTCGCAGTCGGTATTGCCCATCTTGGTTGCGATGGAGAGCGGGGTGGTGCCACCTGACAAGGCGGCGTTGATATCCGCCTTGGCTTCGATCAGGAGTTTCACGATCTCGGTGTTATTTTCTTGAGTAGCGATATGCAGCGCGGTGGCGCCATCCGTAGTCCGGGGGGCGTTAAGATCCGCCCTCGCCTCAATCAGGATTTTCACGCTGTCGATGTTATTTTCCTGGGCAGCGATGAACAGCGGGGTGGTGCCATCCAACAAGGCAGCGTTGAGATCTGCCCCGGCTTCGATGAGGATTTTTACGCTGTTGATGTTATTTTCCTGAGCAGCGATGAACAGCGGGGTGGTGCCATCCAACAAGGCAGCGTTGAGATCCGCCCCGGCTTCGATCAGGATTTTCACGCTGTTGGTGTTATTTTCCTGGGTAGCGATGAACAGCGGGGTGGTGCCATCAAACAAGGTGGCGTTGAGATCCGCCCCGGCGTCGATCAGGACTTTCACGCAGTCAGTATTGCCTCTCGCAGCGGCGATGAACAGCGAGGTGGCGCCATCCGGCAGGGCGGCGTTGAGATCTGCCCCGGCTTTGATCAGGACTTTCACACAGTTGGTATTGCCTTTCGCAGCGGCGATGAACAGCGGGGTGGCGCCATCCTCAGTCCGGGCGTTGAGATCCTCCCCGGTTTCGATCAGGCTTTTCAAGCTGTCGGTGTTATTTTTTTGGGCAGCGAGGTGCAACGAGGTGGCACCATCCGAAATCCGGGCGACGTTGAGATCTGCTTTGGCTTCAATCGGGACTTCCGGGCAGTCAGTGTCATTTTCCAGAGCAGCCATGAACAATGCGGTGGCACCAATCGAACAGGGGGCGTTGAGATTCGCCTTGGCTTCGATCAGGACATTAACGCAGTCGATGTTATTTTCCTGGGCAGCAATGGACAGCGGGGTGGCGTCATCCGAAGGCCGGACGGCGTTGATATTCGCCTTGGCTTCGATCAGGGCTTTCAGGCTGTCAGTATTATTTTCCTGGGCAGCGATGAACAGCGGGGTGATGCCATCCGAGGTCCGTGCGGCGTCGACGTCTGCTCCGGCGTTGATCAGGGCTTTCACGCAGCCGGTATTGCCTTTCGCAGCAGCGATGAAAAGGGCAGTGGTGCCATCCTCAGTCCGGGCGTTGAGATCCGCCTTGGCTTCGATCAGGATTTTTACGCAGTCAGTG
>NZ_JAHHPQ010000291.1:0-1029 GCF_024606245.1 Endozoicomonas sp. SESOKO2 | reverse complement strand
GCCCCCTGAACTGCAGCAACTGGGTCAATCACTCTTTGTCAATGATGAGGCACTTCTGGCGGCAGCCACCTCTGCCTATATCCAGGTTCATCTTCTTGGAGAGGATTTACAACAGCAGGCTCTTGACGAACTGTTGGCACACTGCAAACCCATCGGCTACGTTGTCGCCGGGGACTTACAACAGCAAGTTGTTAATGAACGGTCGGCACACAGCAAACCCGTCGGCCATGTTGCATACGCAGAGGACGAGACAGCGCTTTATCCTGTGCCTGCAGGTTATCCAAAGCTGATAGTAGCAGAAGCTCCGGGGGAGATTATTGTTTTTCATGGTCAGAAGCCAAATCCCGATGATATCGCTTTTGTAGAAAACCTCTATAAACTCTGGGTCGAAGCTGAGGGTAATACCCCCGCCCCTGCTACAACATGGATTCAAAAAGACAATATCAAAGGCTATCAATACGCCATTCGAAGCAGGCAGATGGTACTGCTGGAGGAGTTTGTTACACGGTACGATGCCGGAGTTAACAAAGATCAACCGATGATGCTTACAGACGAAGACAAACTGGCTGTGCGTGCGCTTTCATACTACGAATTTCTCCAGCAGGCATTGACCAGTGCCACCCCGGCTCAGGAAGCTAACTTTGAATTCACACTGGAACACATCAGAGCCGCTTCCTCTGTCATCACGCCAACCTGGTTGCAGATTCAACTCGCAAAACACTTCAGCTTCAAGCCTGCACTTAGAGATCTTCTGATCAATCAGAATTTTGTTAAGGGTATTATGAGTCTTGTACCCGTTGTCGACGAATCACAGCTCAATGTTTTTAACCACGACGAACAGTTTGCTGCCAAAGTCGTGAGGGACATGGCCAGAAAAATAGTTAAGTGGGAAAGACAGCTGCAAGAGCACCTCGCAACAAAAAGCGAACTCATCCGGGTTAAAAACCAGTTAAAGCTTATATCGGAGACAGTCACTACCAGTGAAGAGCAAAAACTCAGAGCACTTCAACTCAGGCAACACGCTGAGGA
>NZ_JAHHPQ010000290.1:0-7599 GCF_024606245.1 Endozoicomonas sp. SESOKO2 | reverse complement strand
CGAAGACTCCACAGACGAAGACTCCACAGACGAAGACTCCACAGACGAAGACTCCTCAGACGAAGACTCTACAGACAATGACTCTTCAGATGAGGAATCCCATGGCTCAATGAATGCAGTGGCCACCTTCAAAACTTATCTTAACGAGCAGCGACTAACCTGTGACTTTACAGTGATCGGTAGGGATGGTCAGCCACGTCTATGCGGGATTATCTCCAAGAGTGCCAAAGCCCTGTCGGTTCACAAAAGCAGATATCACACCGGGCAAAGAATCTGTGACGAGACAGTAATCGGGGGAGATGGCCAGCAGCGACCATGCGGGGAGGTCTGCAAAAATGCTAAAAGTCTTTCAGATCACAGAAGCAAATATCACACCGGTCAAAAAACCTGTGACTTGACAGTGATCGGGGAAGACGGCCAATCACGTCCATGCGAAAAAGTCTTTAAAAATGCCAGAAGCCTTTCAAATCACAAAAGAAAAGACCACAGCATGCAACAAGCCTGTCACTTGACAGTAATCGGGGACGACGGCCAATCACGTCCATGCACGACAGTTTGCAAGAATGCTTTATCTCTATCAGCTCACAGAGCCAGATATCACAGCGGACAGAGAGCCTGCGTCGAAACAGTGGTCTCAGAGGATGGCCGGCTGCGAGTTTGCGGGAAGATCTGCAAGAATGCTCAAGCTCTGTCGGATCACAAAAGAGGAAGCCACTCAGGACAAAAAACCTGTGCTGTCACAGTGGTCGGAGAGGATGGCCAGCAGCGACCCTGCGGGATGGTGTGCAAGAATGCCAAAGTCCTGACAGATCACAAAAGGATAGACCACACGGGGCAAAAAACCTGCGATGTAACACTAGTCGGAGGAGATGGCCAGAAGCGACCATGCGGGATGGTCTATAAGAATGCTAAAGCCCTATCGGATCACAAAAGTAAAGGCCACACCGGGCAAAAAACCTGTGACGTGACTTTGGTCGGTGAGGATGGCAATTCGCGGCCATGCGAGACGGTCTGTAAAAATGCCAGAGCCCTGTCGGCTCACAAAAGAAGAAAACATACCCGGCAACAAACCTGTAACATGACCGTGGTCGGAGAGGATGGTCAGCTGCAGCCATGCGGGACGGTCTTCAAGAATTCCAGAGTCCTGTCAGATCACAAAAGATTACATCGCAAACGTAAGCCTTAGATGGATAGAATTTTTAAACACTCACTCTTTGTAGCACTGCTGTTGTTGCTAATGTCGCTGCCTGTCATCTGCCAGGCCAAACCGTTGACAGGACGATTTATTGTCGAGCCTGAAAAGAGAGCAGTTTTTCCAAACCAGAGCTTTTTTAAGAAGCTTGGCCTGCATACCTTGCCGTATAACCCGTCAGACGTTGCCGACACATACGACCATGCAGGATCATATTCACCGCCTGATGACAAACAACACAACCCGGATAGTTATCGAGAAAGAACGACCCTTATTGAGTGGATTTCGTGGCAATGGCTCTTCGCCTCTCGCCTGCTCGTGGGTTACGAACGGATCCTGATCCCCCAAGACGGCTCTTTGAGCCCCGCCCCTTATTCATGGCTACCCAGGGAAGTAGTTGCAGTTGTTGCTGTCGCCTGGCTTTTAAAAAGCTATTGGAACCACAATCCCCCCCTGTTTAAACCGATTGAAGAACAAAAGACTACATCTATGCTGACACAGTGGGATTATCCATTTGTTACCTTCACAATGATGTTGGACTCCGGACATAACCAACAACCAAACTCGTCATCAGAATCATCGGGGCAAAATACCCCACGTGCAACAACTCACCCTGCAAGTTCTTTCACTAGCCTCCTGCGTTCTGGCTCTGCCGGCGGTAACGGAGGCCCCCAAACACACACACATAATTTAGGTTTAAATTGTTTCGTTTTTCCCTGTAATGGCGTTTGTAGTTTCAGATCATCAACCGACAGCAGAGAACCCACTGAATGGTCACTGAATTCCTCAGAAAGCTCATGCCACCATTTGGCGCATGGACTCTGCCTTGGTTGCACTGCTAATTTGAATCCTTCAGACACTGAAGGCCCTCAACAAAGTCCACCTTTCGATATGTTGGATTATCTCTTTGACATTGAAATTCAATGCGTTTCTGACCAACCATTACAACGACAGTCGCATGGCATTGTTGGCAACACAGTCACTAACAGCAACTCTATAGACGGGATCTTCTCAGACAAGACTTCCTCAGATTCAGTGAGTACAGGGGCAACCTGTAAAACCGGCACTACCGGGCAACTAAGCTGTGACGTGATCATTGTCGGAGAGGATAACCGGACGCGTCGATGCGGAAAAATGTGCAAGAGTACCAAAGCCCTCTCGGCTCACAGAAGCAGATATCATACCGGGCAAAAAATCTGTAACGAGATAGTAACCAGAGAAGATAGCCAACCGCATTACTGCGGGACGCTTTGTAAAAATGCTAAAGTCCTGTCGGATCACAGAAGAAGAAGCCACGCCGTACAACGGATCTGTGACGAGACTGTGATTGGGGAGGATGGCCAGCAGATACCTTGCAGAATGGTCTGCAAGAGTGCCGAAAGCCTGTCAGATCACAAAAGAAAAGACCACAGCGCGCAAAAAGCCTGTGACTTGATAGTGATCGGGGAAGATGGCAAACCACGTCCATGCGAAACAGTCTGCAAGAATGCTTTATCCCTGTCGACTCATAGAAGCAGATACCACACCGGGCAAAAAATCTGTGACGTAACGGTGGTCTCAGAGGATGGCCAGCTGCGAGCATGCGGGAAGATCTGCAAGAATAATCAAGCCCTGTCAGATCACAAAAGAAGAGACCACAGCACGCAAAAAACCTGTGGCTTGACAGTGATCGGGGAGGATGGCAAACCACTTCCATGCGGAAGAGTCTGTAAGAATGATTTATCTCTATCGTCTCACAAAAGCAAATACCACACCGGGCAAAAGACCTGTAACTTACCAGTAGTCTCGGAAGATGGCCAACTGCGAGCATGCAGGAAGATCTGCAAGAATGCCCAAGCCCTGTCGGATCACAAAAGAAGAGACCACTCAGGGCAACAAACCTGCGATGTAACAGTGGTCGGGGTGGATGGCCAGCCGCGACCATGCGGGACGGTCTGTAAGACTGCCGTTGCCCTGTCGAATCACAAAAGAAAAAGCCACACCAAGCAACCAACTTGCGCACTGGAAGTAGTCGGGGGGGATAGCCAGCCGCCGCCATGCGAGAAGGTTTACAAGAATGATCAAGCTTTGGAAAACCACAAAAGAAGACATAGAAAGCGCAAGTATGCCTATGTGAACCAGTGATGATGGCCTCTGTAGAGGGACAATTTCGTAACGAATCTTGATATAAAAGGAAGAGTGAGTACTCGCCATATCATCAAGCTCCATGCCACTGCGGGAGAAGAAGCGCTTGAGACGTTTACGCCCGGAGTCGATCTCGGTACCGCGCCCCATAGTTCGGGCAATACGGGACAGGTTGACTGACCCCAAGAGGATGATGGCTTTAGTCCTCAATAGGGTAAAGTCAATAGTTTGCGTTCCAGCCTTTTCATGGACGCTGCCCAGCGTGCAACCATCGGTTTTTAAAAGAAGTTTTTAAAAGAAGTTTTTAAAAGAAAAACACTCTTATTTTCTTAATCTATCCTTCCTCTCTGTAAACATGAACGCAAGTATAGAACGATTAAACACTCTCTCTTTATAGCACTGCTGATATTGCTGCTACTAACGTGTTACTTCGTCTGCCAGGCTCACCCATTAACAAGCCGATTTGTTGTCGAGCTTGACCAGAAAACAGGTTCTCCAAACCAAAGCTTTTCTATAAAGCCTGACCAACATAAATTGCCCTGTAACCCGCCAGATGTTGTCGACACAGACGGCTATTCAAAATCAGCCTCGCTGCCTGAAAATAAGCGACATAAACTTTACAGTTACGGGGTAAAAACAACCATTATCGTATCGATTTCATGGCAGTTGCTTTTCGCCACCCACCTGCTGGTGGGTCACAAACTAATCTTGACTGCCAAAGATACCCCTCTATGCCCCTCCTCCTATTCGTGGCTACTTGTAGAAATGGTTGTCATAGTCGGCTGGCTCTTAAAAAACTATTGGCCCCCGGATTCACCGCTCTTTAATCTGATTGAAGAACAAGTGACAACACCTATTCTGACAAAGTGGGATCATGCGGCCATCACCATCATGTTAAACTCTGCAGCTAACCAACAGTCGCAACAGCCATCAGAATCATCGGGGCTTCAGGCCCCAAAGACAACCCCCTCCCTTATAAGCTCTTTCACTGGCCAACTGTATTCTGACTCTGGCGACGGTAACGAAGGCCCTCAACAACAGTCACATACTTTGGGTTTAAATTGTTTCGTCTTTCCATGCAACGGGGTTTGTAGTTTCAGACCGTCACCCGACAGCATAGAGCTCGCTGAATGGTCACTGAATTCCTTAGAAAGCTCATGCCCCCATCTCGCGTATGGACAATGTCTTCGTTGCATTGCTAATTTCGACCCTTCAGACACTGAAGATTCTCAACAAATGCCTTTCGATATGTTGGATTATCTCTTTGGTATGGAACGCCAGTCTGCTTTTGGCGAATTATTTGAGTCACAGTCGCATGGCATTGATGACAACCCGGCCAATCGCCGCAACGCTGTATGCGGAACGGCCTCAGACGGGGTCGCCTCAGACGGGGTTGCCTCAGACTCAATGAGTACAGAGACAACCTGTTCAACTGCACCTACCGGGCAACTAATCTGCGACACAACAGTGATCGGCAAGAATGGCCAGCCGCAACGATCCGGAACCGTCTGCGAGAATGCCACAGTCCTGGCGTTTCACAAAATGCCTGCCCACGGCAGGCAAAAAACCTGTGACATGATAGTGATCGGAAAGGATGGTCAACCTCGGCCATGCGGAGCAGTCTTCATAAGTACCAGAACCCTGTCGGTTCACAAAAGAAACATTCACTCAGGGCAAAAAGTCTGTGATGTAACAGTGGTCGGGGATGATGGCAAGCCGCGGCCATGCGGTAAGGTCTTTAAGGGCTCACAGGCCATATCGGATCACAAAAGAAGAAGCCACACCGGGCCACAAGCCTGTGACATGATTGTGGTCGGGGAGGATCACCAGCGGCGGCCATGCGGGATGATCTGCAAGAATATTCGAGCCCTGTCGGATCACAAAAGAAGACATCGAAAACGCAAGCTTTTGGATGAGAGGCGAAAGGATAACCCGAATCCTTAACGTAAAGTGAATAGATATAGATGCAACCTTTTGAAGGGACTTTGCCCGGATGCCCCTATTTGTGTTTTGACAGAAAAACATACTTATTTTCTTGGTCTATCCTTCCTTTCTGTCAACCATAAAACAAGGAAAGAATTATTAAACACTCACTCTTTGCGATACTGATAATGTTGCTGCTATCTTCGCTGTCTGTCGCTTGTCGGGCTCAAACGTTGACTGAACGTTATGTTGTCGAGTTTGAAAAGAATGGTGTTTCTCCAAACCAGAGATTTTTTAGAAAGCGTGAACGACATATACTGTCGGACAACCCGTCAGACATTATCGACACAAACGGCTATACAGGATCCGTTTCGGTTTCTGATACCAAACGACAGAAACCTTACGGTTACACATTAAAAACGACTATTATTAAATCAATTTCGTGGCAATGGCTTTACGCCACTCAACTATTGGTTGGTTTCGAACTGACCCTGACCATCAGAGACAGCCACCTGAATTCCGGCCCTTATTCATGGATACCTGCAGAAGTTGTGGTCGCTGTCGGCTGGCTTCTAAAAAGCTATTGGAGCTTCTATTTTCCGCTTTTAAACCCGATCGAACAACAAGAGGCATCTATAACGACACAAGGGAAGCAACTGTTTGCGGCGATCACTATGGTGTTGGGCTCTGGGCATAACCAAACACCATACCAGTCATCAAAATCTTCGGAGCAGCAAGCCCAACAAGCCCCTTCCCACCTCACAGGCTCTTTCATTAGTCTCCTGGATTCTGACGCTGGCGATGGTGACAGAGGCTCTCAACAACACAAACATACTTTGGGTTTAAATTGTTTCGTCCACCCCTGTAATGGTGTTTGCAATTTACGACAATCGTCTAATAGAAAAAGAGACACTGTGTCTCTCTTCGAGCAGTCCGATACACTGATAGCGACTTCAGGAACAAAGACAGAAATAGAAACCACCCAACCGGGAGCAATACCCATACAAAGCTCATGCACCGATTTAAAGAATGAAAACTGCCTAAGCTGCATAAGCCATTTTGAGCCTGACAAAGCTACACATTCCCCAGACATTTCACTTTTCGAACCATCGAATGAACTGCAATTCTCATTCAGGTCAGACCCGCTATTTGAACCAAAGTCGTGCACCATTAATGACGACCCAGGCAAGGGCGGCATATATAGAGACGGGGTCGCCTTAGACGGGGTCGCCTTAGACGGGGTCGGCTCAAACCCATTAAGTACAGAGGCCGCCAACATAACTGACACTGTCTGGCCACTTAATGAGGATGAGCCAATGTCTGGGAATTGGTCTTCCATCGCTAATGATTTTGCGGATATTAGTGGGTCACTCGATTCGCGCTGTCTTCTCGAAAAAGCCGCTTTTATCCTCTCACTTAACCATTCAGAAACACAACACACAACCACTCAATCATCTCTATCGAGTCAGAGCCAACCATCGCTTTCCCTGACAGCCGCAATGCAGGTCTCAAACAACAGTGGGCAACTAACCTGTGACTATACAGTGGTCGGAGAGCATGGCCAGCCACAACTTTGCGAAAAGGTCTGCAAGAGTGCCAAAGCCCTGTCGGATGACAAAAGCAGAGTCCACACCACACCAAAAACCTGTGACTTAAAAGTGCCCGGGGAGAATGGCCAGCCGCGGCCATGCGGGATGGTCTTCAAGAATGCTCAACTTCTTTCAAATCACAAAAGAAAAGATCACACCGGGCCAAGAATCTGTGATGTGATAGTGATCGGAAAGGATGGTCACCCGCAGCGATGCGGGGCGGTCTGTAAGAATGTTTCAGCTCTGTCGTCTCACAAAAGCGGACGCCATACAGGGCAACGAACCTGTAACATGATCGTGGTCGGTGAGGATGGCATAGCGCAGCCATGCGGGAGGATTTACAAGAATGCTCAGCTTCTGTCGGCTCACAAGGGCGGATACCACACTGGGAAAAAAACCTGCAACCTGACAGTGGTCGGTGAAGATGACCAACAACGACCATGCGGGACGGTCTGCAAGAATGCTCAATCTCTGTCATCTCATAAAACACAAATCCACACCGGACCAAAAATCTGTGACGTGACCATAGTCGGGGAGAATGGCCATCAGAGGTCATGTGGGAAGTTCTGCGAGAATCTCAGAGTCCTGGTGAATCACAAAAGAACACATCGAAAACGCAAGCCTGACGATGTCGACCAGAATCGTGCACTTCGATTTCTAAAGAATAAAAAGAACAAGTAAAACCCGCCCTGTCATGAGGCTTTGTCTGGTAATTCCTCTAGCAGCCTGTCGGACTTAAGGCTGTCCTACTGCGGTTGCAATAAATTGGTC
>NZ_JAHHPQ010000289.1:0-1169 GCF_024606245.1 Endozoicomonas sp. SESOKO2 | reverse complement strand
AAATCAGCAACTGGTCAGAGGAGCAGTTCAGGATTTTTTTGAAAATCACTGATATATCTGAACACTATTATTTAACAGCAGATGATTGGCAAAGGCGCTCAAGACCGGATTACCCGGTATACATCCAAAGATACGAAGCCAGACAGGCGGGAACCAGAGACCCCATGGAAAAAGGTGCTGTTGAAGCAACCCCCTTCAAACCTTTACCCATTTATGTTCTGGCTAACATCATCAAAAATGGAATGGCCGTCAAACCAATCGTCTGGAAATCGCTTGAACATCATAAGGAGAGGCTGCCTGAATCTTTATTTTTCAGAATAAGAAATAGAATGGAAACATCAGGTACAGAATGCCCGGATGAGATTAAAGAATCACTGTCCCAATACCTGGATAACGTTCAATCCAGGGGGGCAGACGTCTTTGAGTCGATGAGTGAACCGGAACCACAAAACATTAACCCGCCAGACGACAAACGAGAAAAACAGGCGTTTGGCAGTTTATGGTTAAAGCTCAACCAGACAGAAGCTTTTGGCACCGAAATACTGAACTTACTGGACGAGTATGGAGATGAAATGAAGCTTATGCACATCGTTACCGCCCTTAAAAAAGCCAAAACCGATATCGATAACCGCATACTGGAAGAATGGAGGCAACGGGCATGCAGTAAAATAGAGCGGTTAAAAAAGCGAGACCCTTTATTATCAGACATTGCTGATGATGTTTACCAGAGCTGTCAGGAATTAGAGTTACTTGATGGGTGTGAGGGTATTCTCTAAAAAGACCTTTGTCGTCTGGTGGAAGCTTAGTAAAACAAACTTTTCGCCAATTCCATTCATGGTAAGCTCGCCAGTTCGGTGCTATACAGTCTTACGCAAACATCAATTAATGAGCCTGAGCCTTATGTCAGATGACGTACGAATTTGGCCCAATAGCGAATCGATTCACAGACGCTGATTTTTTAAGTCTGGATCTATGAGACGCTCACAACATAACAACATTTTCTACTCACTAGTCCGATCACTGCTTCTGCTAGTGACAATAATGTTCGGGAAGTCGCTGCCTGCAATGGGACTCGTCGGCTCAAACCCGCTGCCAACTCATTTCTTGTATGCCGGTAAGTTAGCTGAACCTGAACTGCCCAATCCTTTTCGAGGGCGTCACAAAATGCT
>NZ_JAHHPQ010000288.1:0-1482 GCF_024606245.1 Endozoicomonas sp. SESOKO2 | reverse complement strand
GCTGACCCAGCTCCAGAATGGTCTGGGGACGAATGTTACCGTCCAGATGACGATGAATGTCAGTGAGGGGAATGGATTTGTCAATCATGTTAATGCTGCTCTCATCAATCGTTGGGTGCCTGTGTCTCTTTTGCGCAGGACCATTTCACCTGGTTGTTTGGGCTCCAAAGTATGGCAGATTATTCAAGGTGCCTGCAAAGGTGACGGAATCAGTCCCTCAGAAAACCTAAACTTATAGCCTCTGCTATGGTGTCTGGAGAGGGGTATCCCGTCTGATTAGCCGCAACTGATAAGAGAACTGCCAAGGCTTGATCCCGGGCCTGCTGGTCCGATGAGGCATTTTCTGGCAGGTCAGGATTACTGATGCTGGCAGGCGCTGTGAGTAATTCCCTTAAACTCAGAAGCGTTTCCACCTCCTCTGGAGAGGGGTATCCCGTCTGATTAGCCGCAGCTGATATGAGAGCTGCCAGGGCTTGATCCCGGGCCTGATGGTCCAATGAGGCATTTTCTGGCAGGTCAGGATTACTGATGCTGGCAGGCACTGGTTGTATACCCACCAAGTTTAAAACCGTTACCAACCAGTTTGGACAGAGGTATCCCGCCCAACTGGCCATAGCTGATAACAAAGAGGTTAAGGCCCGACCCAGGGTCTGCTGGTTCAATAGGCCAGGATTACCGGGCATGGCAGGCGCTGGTCGTACTTCTCTTTCCCAGAGACTGGTTCTGCATAGAGGACAGGATGTATTCTCCAACAGCCAGAGCTCCAGGCAGGTCACGTGAAACATATGCTTGCATGGCTTGGTAACCCTGACGTCTTTTCCGGCAAAAGCTTCGATACAAATAGGACAGTCTTCGGTCGGCAGTTGATAGGCTGATGGCAGATTATATGGGTTATATGGTCTGTCAGGTGGTGTGATTCCGTTCATATCTTTTGTTCCTGTCGTTGAATTTCAGATAGCTTTAATCTTCGATCATTGTCTGTTCATTTAGTTCCCCGTGCATATTTTAAAAAGCTCTGAATGCGGTGTTTGAGGAAATGAATATTACAGAAAATTTGTTGTAAGTCTGAGGCGAGAGTGTCGGTTTTCTCTATTGGCTGGAAAAATTCTCTGGAGAAATTTTGTCGGAATAGCTAACAGGAAAGTTATTCGGGATCTTACAGGGGAACAAGTCGTGCTGACCACAGTCAAACGATTAATGAATTGTTGAACTTTGTAAAGGGATTATTACTATGGCGAGTCCACTCGAATCAGCAGCAAGACCTTCATTGGTCACAGAACTTTTGGCTAATCAAGATGTTGGGATGACACCAGAGGTGCTCAGCAACCATCAGGGCAGTAATGCGGAATATTTGTTGCGTCAATGCCGTGCTCTTAAAGAGACACTAAGCATTATGCGTACAAGTATGACAGTGGCAGAGTTACCTGACCCACCTGTGCACTGCCCTTTATTGAATGGTGGTAAAAGTCTGGAGTCCCGAAC
>NZ_JAHHPQ010000287.1:0-1660 GCF_024606245.1 Endozoicomonas sp. SESOKO2 | reverse complement strand
TAAGGATAAAGCACGAGCGCAAGAATCATGATTGCGCCGCACAGACTGCGAATATCAGGAAAAAAATAATCGGCAGCACTCTCCCAACCCGTTAAATCCCTCAACAGTCTTTGAACCGGGCCTGCGTATTCCAGCAGGTCTGTATAGATATAGGCGACCACGTAAGAAGGCATGGCCAGTGGCAGTACCAGAAGCCATTGCAGATAATGTTTACCGGGGATTTCACAGTTTGCCATGATCCAGGCCGCAGGGAGGGCAAGGATCAAACCCAGAATACCGACACCGGAGATCAACAGTACGGTGTTGAGGATGTATGTGCCCAGCACAGTATTTCGCAGGTGGGCAAAAATCTCGCCGGTGGGCCCAGAGGCCTCATAGACCAGTGCCAGTAACGGAGTAAAAAGCAGAAGAGCCAGCAACCAGCTGCCAGCTCTCCAGAAAAGCGAAAGGCCTTGTTTTGAAAATGACTTGTCACTGCCACGCTCTGAAGAGAGTGGTGATAAGTCATTTTCCTGTGCTTCTAAAGCGGTAGGCACCTGTTTCATGAAAGTCTGTTTAAATATCTGTCCGAGCTCTGCCAGGCGGTCAATTCTACAGAAAACGGAATGAATATCAGTAGAATTTGCATCTCTTTTTCAAACAGCAGGGTCTGTTCAGGACAGAGTTCAACTTAATGACAGGTCAGAACGGGCTTCGTCCAACAATTTCTGAGCGGTTGCGTAGTTCTTGGCTAGCAGCCTTAAGTCCGACAGGCTGCTAGGCGTTGACTTGCCTTTTAAATGCCTGCTCTCTAAAGTGTACGGTAATACCGTACACAAAAGGTGGAGTTAATTTATGGAAAGTGTCAGCGTTAATCAGTTCAGGGATAACCTGAAAAGCTTTGTAGAGAAGGTTGTGGGCAACCGCACTCCGCTTAAGGTCACTCGGCGCGGTGGAGAAGACTTTGTAGTGATCAGTGCTGATGACTGGGAGCGGGAACAAGAGACCCTTTATGTGCTGCAGAATAGTAGCTTGATGCAGCAGATTGCAGACTCACAGAATACACACAGCCGGGGTGAGGGCTATCAGCCAAGTGAGGAGGATATCAGTGAGATCATTGGTCTTTGAGGGTAATACTTGGCAGGTATACGAAGCTTTACGCGAGAAAGATAAAAAGTTGCATAAAGTTTTATGCCGCCAACTCAAGGAAATGATGCAAGGTGACCCAACTACTGGGGTCGGCAAACCAGAACCGCTAAAGCATGGCCTTTCTGGTCACAGGTCTCGCAGGCTCACCCAGAAGGACCGATTGATATATAGATTTGACGACCAGTTTATCTATATTTGCGCTCTGGGTGGCCATTACGATCAGCATTGAGAGCCGATAAATATCAGGATGTTTAATTCTTGTAATGCCACAGTGGTTGGCTCTCCATAGTCCGCATTTTCTATATCGCACTATATCATCTGCTTTTCCAGCAAGTTCAGTAGTGAACTAAATCATTTCCTATCTGTCTAAAAAATAGGGCGATAGTACAAGATACGGGTAATTTACCCCTTTTCTTGAGATGGCCCAAGTACTCTCATGAAGCATTAAATTTGCTAAGCAAACGAGCTAACCACAAGGACGGTATTAACAGCAGATACAAATTAATAAAGGACAATTAGTTATGGATAATGT
>NZ_JAHHPQ010000286.1:0-2548 GCF_024606245.1 Endozoicomonas sp. SESOKO2 | reverse complement strand
AAACCCATCAGGATGCCCTGTCAGCACTGGAAATCTGGTTTGCTGCCCGTTACCAACCGGACAACACCCTGAGCGACAAAGTTCGTACACAGAACCTGCAGGATATACAGCAGCCCTTCATGACATTCACCGAACAAACCCGACCTGATTTTGATACCTCCGGATCGGCAGTCAGTGAACTTGTGCAACAGCTCGGACAGGATTTAAGTCGGTGTCAGCAGGCCTATCATCTCAACAGAAAACACGGCGGCCGTCAGGCGACGCTGGTTGAAGGCCCGGCCGGACGGGGTAAAGATGCCACGCTGAATCTGATGATCGACAGTGTCAAACAGCAGGCCAGGCAGCGGGGAGAATCCATGCCGGAAGTCTTTTCCCTGAATGCCTGTGATTGCTCCTGGAACAAAGTGTGTGAAAAAATCCAGACGGCAAAAGTGAATGGCGGCATCGTGGTCATCTCGGAAATGAATCTGATCGACAGCCAGCACCTGGAAGGTGAGCTGAACGACATATTGGCCGGTGACGCGCATCCGGGCTTCCACCTGTTTGCCACGACCAACCCACCCGAGTACAGCGGACGCAAACCCTTATCACCGGCGCTGAAAGGGCGTTTCCGACATTTACCTATCCGGCAGTACAGCCCGGCAGAATTGCAGGCCATTGCTGAGAAAGTGTTGCCACAGACCCCACAGGGGAAAATAATCGCTGAAGATCTGGCTAATATACACTGTCGTTTGAGGACTTGCCTGCAACAGAAAAAACTGCCGTTGCAGCCGACCAGTCTTGATTTACAGAATGTCACCAGAGCCGTCATCAGAGGCGGTGATTTTACTGAAAACGGCCTTCACCAATGCCTCAACCAGCACTACCGGCTTTACCTGATGGCAGCCAATGTATCACTGGATAAACTGCCAAAGTCGTCGGCTATTGCCATGGGTAAAAGCGAGCTTGATGCCGGACTTTGCAAATGGTTCAACGAAACGGTACCGAAAATGAATCGCCCGTGGTTGATACGAGGCAGCGATTGCAACAGTGTTGATGAAAAAAACTGTGAAATCCGTATTAAGACCGGTCTGACAAAAAAGGAAGCCAAAACGGAAATCATTAAGGGTGTGGCTCAGGCCAAATGGCAAGCATCCGGTCTTTCCCTGAAGCCGGATGAGTCGGACGACATTCTCACCCGGGCACTTTACCGACACTGGCAACAGTGCTGGTTTGATCGTACGTTTAGCAGTACCGGCATGGACTCTGGTAGTGTATTTCCCATGACGACAGAAGAGCAACAAACGCTGAAAATGTCCACTAACCAGCCTTATCTTCAGGCGGCTGACCAGCGGATAAGCGCGTGGAAGGCCGATGATGTTCAATGGTGGCCTGCATTCTGGCATCAGCTCAGTGATCTGGCGAACCATTTGGTAGACGATTTTATCGACGAAGCATCCGCTTTCGTCGGTGATAACACTCCTGAAGAAGACATGCCACAAGTCCACGAGGAACAAACTCCGGCATTGGACCAGAAAACGAACCATGAGTCACAACCCGTCAATAAAGCGTTGGCTTTTTACGGCGGTGAGGCTACTGAAAAGTACATTCCACAAGCTTACAAAGAACAGGCTCCGGCACTGGATCAGAGAGCAAACCATGAGCTACAACCTGTTAATAAAGCGATGGCTATTTACGGTGATAAAGCACCTGAAAAATACCATCCAGAAGCCCTTGGGAATGAGGCTCCGGCATTGGACCATATAACGAACTATGAGAGCTGGGGTAAGTCAAAACTTAACGAATATGTAATTTTCGAACATAGGCACTATTCTCCCGGGATGTATCGATGGTGGGCAGAGGATGTTTGTGTGTTTACTGAGGGCGAAGTCCAACTGATCAGTATTAATGATAAACACCTGCAGGGGGCCGAAATTATCATACCTGCCCGGTTACCAGAGCATGACCAGCCAGTGACATTAGCCAGCAACCAAACGCTGGCAACCTTTGACTGGACATCGGACAATGGTCGCTACGCCTTGCCCAGCCTGGAGCCTGATAACTATATAGTAGCCCTGCGCATGAAACCCGATTGGCCGTTTACCCTGGTCAGGGACCGGTATACCGGGCTTCACACACTGTCTATTCCAGAGGCCAGAGCCAACCAGAGTATTCGATTTACTTATGTTGTAGAACGCCGGAAACCGGGCAAAGAAAAATCTGCTAAAGAAGCCCGGTTAAAAGCAGCCCGGTTAAAAGAAGCCCGGTCAAAAGAATCAAACCGTTTTGATGCCCGCTGTTCAGAAGGCATGAAAACAGTACTGGAAGAAGTGCTGACAAACATTGGCCAGCAACCATCAGAAATACAGGCGCCTTTGCTGAGAATAAAGAAAGCCAAAGACACGACGCAACGCATTAAGGCAATCAGTGACTATTGCCTGAAGTTTTCCGGTGGTGCCATACCAGAAACCGGAGAAAACTTCTTTCGTTTCCTCGTAACACGGCAACAGGGGAGCTGTCGTCATCGTGTGCCTGTTTTTATTGCTTTTTGTCGTTATTTTGGGATTCC
>NZ_JAHHPQ010000285.1:0-1896 GCF_024606245.1 Endozoicomonas sp. SESOKO2 | reverse complement strand
TCAGAAGCAGAAATTTTTATCCTCAATTTCTTGCAATCCTCGCTACGGACGCTTAGGTCCGACAGGCTGCTAGTGAGTCATAAAGTGAATCCAAATTCATGCTGCTTATAAACTCTGCGGCAATTTTTGTCAGCTCGTCGGATTTGAGCACCAGAGCGTTATTGGCGTTGTGTACCTGCCGCAAGTAGTTATTATTAACAGATTCCTGAAACCCGGAAGAGCTACTGATTGCAGACATCATGGCATGCAGCTCTTCTGGTGAGGATGGGTCATGAGCGCCGTAGCTGTGTTTCTCCCCACCTTCTGGTATTTCAGCATCGACCCAGCAATATGTTAAGTAACCGCCTTTCGAATGTGTTACCCCATACAGATAATGGCTGAAGGCCTGCTGAATCGCTTTCCTGCATTTCTCTTTTAAATCATCCACAGTTTTTCTCTCCCCGAATGACAGCCTAAGGGGCTTTAGAGTGGATTCGTAACGGCTTATGGTTGCAGACCTTTTTTTCTCATATTCATTTTCCAAAGCTGGTTTAAGCAAATGATATTCTTCTTTCATAGCTACATTTAGAATATGAATCATGGCTTTGTCGCGATCTCTCAGCAATTCTGTCAGAGCAGCTCCGAGTTGTTTTCTCGTTGTGTACTCTTGATTGATTTGTTCCAATCTGCGCTTCAAGTCTGAGCGGTTCTCAGCGATTCGTTGTAACAGAGTTTCGACCTTTTCATCAAGCAGTGTTCTTAGCCAGAAATCGCCCCAGGAAGGCTGCTCCATGATAATCACCGGACGGTGTTTCGCCGCGCCCGAGATTAACTTCGAAAATGCAGGGTGGCGCACCAGCATTCGCTCTATACTCGGAATGCCCTCAGGTTCGTCCGTCCAGTCGTTCTTTACAGATGAGCTGACGATTTGGCCTTCAAGACATCGCGAAAAACCTTCATGACATTGAGAGACGAGCAAGGCATTATCTTTTCTCTGCTGACGTTTTTTATATGCCCTCTGCCAGGTCACGCAATTTTTTTCTCCGGACAATAATTCCCCATACCACTTTTTCAGGCACTGGCTTGCTGCAACCTTCAATTCATCGACAACTTGCAGACGCATCAATAGCTCATGGAGTTTACGAGCCCCTTTAAAATCGTTTAAACTGTTCGGCACTGGATCCAGCCAATCCGATGCCAGGGCCTTTTTGGCAAATTCAATAACCGGAGGCCTGGTCAGGTCACTGTTTTGCAGAACATTCATTATTGAACTCAACCACTGCAGAGGGCATGCTCCGCCCTGAACAATCATTTTGGAGTGCAATACCCTGAGTTGTTCAGTAACCTGATCTTGATCACTGTTGGACAAGATTTGTTTGACTGCCTCCGACATCGGTCTGGAGGCACGCCGATCGTAGTCTTCCACAACACCGATCAATTCCTTTTCTTTAAAGCCCAATGCCTCGGTCTCCAGCGACTCCAGGATTGAAACGCCCATGGAAAAACCGGCTAAATCTTTTCTCTTCCAAAGGTTCTCTACCATTGCGAAAGGACTTAGATGGGGAATTGGCGATTCACAGCCTGCCTCATGGGCTTCCTTCAGTTCTTCAAGACTTATGCCACAGGCTTCAGCCAGAGTTTGCTGTTGCGCTAAATCAGCGCCCTCCAGAAGACCCCGCAGGAGATCTCCTTGCCTCTTAAACTCAGTGCCAGAACCAGTGAACCTTTTGATGGTCTGGAAGTCAGGCCGAATTTCTGTTACCTCAGCAGGCTCCCCGCCCAAATCTACTAACTTCCAGGTTTGGCCTCCATCCACGGAACACTCTGCAAAGGCATGGGTACGATTAGTCATTTGTCGACATGGAATCCCAAAATAACGACAAAAAGCAATAAAAACAGGCACACGATGACGACAGC
>NZ_JAHHPQ010000032.1:0-9838 GCF_024606245.1 Endozoicomonas sp. SESOKO2 | reverse complement strand
CGCAGGTCGGTCAGTCGTTCCAGGTTTTCATTGGTTCGGCGAATGCGGTTTTCTGTTTCACGGCGGCGCTCCTTGTACTTGGAGATACCAGCCGCTTCCTCAATAAAGACTCTGAGTTCTTCCGGCTTGGACTCAATCAGCGTGGAGACGATGCCCTGACTGATGATGGAGTAACTTCGCGGCCCTAGACCGGTGCCGAGAAAGATATCCATCACATCTTTACGGCGACACTTGTTACCATTGAGGAAATAAAAATTCTTGGCTTCCGAGGTCAGCATCCTGCGCACAGAAATCTCGCTGTAGGCAGCAAACTCGCCAGTGACCCGACCTTCGTTATTATCAAAGATCAACTCTACCGTCGCCTTTGCTGAAGGCTTACGGCTATTGGAGCCCTTGAAGATAACGTCTGTCATGGACTCACCACGCAGGTGCTTGGCAGAAGACTCCCCCATGACCCAACGTACGGCGTCGATAATATTGGACTTGCCGCAGCCATTAGGACCTACAACACCGCACATATTGGAGGGAAAATGAACCGTTGTGGGATCCACAAAGGATTTGAAACCGGCCAGTTTGATCGATTTAAGACGCATCTTTTCCTTAATTCGTAGCTATCAGGACCACAGCTGCCTGGTTATCAGTAGGTAACAACTCTCTACGAGTGTACACAGATTGTGCCCATGAGGAAAAGTCGTCGTTACCGAAAGCTTTGACCGTCAACCTTATGGCCAGTTCAGTCTGTCTGCTGTGACAGGGCAATCAACCCTGTGCAGGTTGTTGAGACCAGTACATTTCTTATGGCACCCTGCCTTCAATGATGCGTTGTAACCGCTCTGCGTTACTGTGAAAGTTATTTCTTCTCTCCGATGCCAGCATGTTATTCAGTGCCCGCCGGGCACCTTGCGAGTGACTTGCCCCGGTGTCCTGAATAATGCGCTGTACACGTTCTGCATTATTCCAAAGCCCGCAACACAGCTCTTCTACCAGCTGGTTACTCAGTGCCATCTCGGCTCCGAACGTCAGCCTTACCCCGGCGCCCCGAATAATGTCTCGTAAACGTTCTGCATCACTCAACGACCTTCTATTCAGGAACGCTATCAGCTTGAAACTCAGTTGCCGGTCAACTTCGTGCATCAGCCGTGTCCCGGTATCCTGAATAATGCGTTGTAAATTGTCTGCTTTCTCCCACATCTCGTCATCCACAGCCTCTATCAGCATCCTGCTCAGCACCATCTGGGCGCGTTCCGACAGCCTTGCCCCGGCATTCTGAATAGTGAGGTATAAAAGCTCTGCTTCATCCCAAGCGTCATTACTTATGGCCAGTAACAGCTGATTACTCAGTTCCCGCAACCGTGTTGTCCCGATGCCCCGGGCAGCAAGTTGTTGCAGCTCCTGAGGAGGGAGGGTACTAAGCTGTCTTTCCCGGTTTGTTGTTCTCTCTGCTCTTTGGGTAGCAGCAGCGAAAAAATGACTGCCAGGCATTTCCCGGATGGTCTACCAAGTGCCATCATGCCCATGATAATGATACTTGAGTAATTGCATTCCAACGAGGCTGTGTGCTTCTCTGTAATATGGATCTGGATTATAATCATCATCAGTAAGCCGGCTATCTGGCTTTTGATGAAGGTCTATAAGGTAGACTCTTTTTAGAGCACCTCTTAAAAAAACATCTTTAGAATCCTCTGTCACAAAAAAACTACTATTCTCACCGCTCCAGGAAACACCTGCATCAGGTTCCAATAGATACCTGGAACAAGGGGAAATACGAGCTAACACAACGGATAGATGTTCATAATTACATTGTGCTTCACCACTTAAAATGTAATCAAATAGCTTTTTCGCTTTATCTACAGACCAGTTGACTGAATTAGGTCCATTTAAGTAAGGCATATCAGAGAAAAATGATCTATGCATCTCTAAACGATGTCTATCAATACGAGATAATTTTCCCACCAAGTAACCACATATATGAGGAGGGAGCGGCAATGTCAATGACATTTTTGGCTGGGTAAATATCCCATGGCTAGCTAAAACATAGGGTGGTTTGGACAACCATTGATTATCAATATCTGAATAAAACAAATGATTAACACCGAGTTTTTCTAAACGATTAGCCAATTCGGTTTTGTTTTCAGAATTCGCCTTATCTATACAAAAGCATATAGTCTTTTTAATATTTTGAGACACAACAAGTCTAATGGAATCCATAAAACAAACGCTCATACATGAAGCGTATTCCCCTAATTGAACGGGAAATTTCAGCTGCAGGTCTGTTTCCATGGAGAGGCATAATATATTATCGTGATTATTCAGTTCAGCCTTCATCTGTTCAATTTGAGACTCTGTAAGATTCATATCTGAAAAAACTATAAGCAGCGGGATATCACTTTCAGCGAGTTTGGTTCCTTCTTCTAATATTCTTTGAACATAATTAATTCCCGCAAGTTTATCAGGATTATTTAAGCCATTAAATATGGTGGTACCATGGAGTGCCGCCCATGTGTGAAAAACCGGACATGGAGGACATACCTTCAGATCCATAGCAGCGGCTTTCTCTAATGAAGCAATACCCGAAAACTTTAAACTTTCAGCCATATTTATCCAGGACTCTTCATCAATTGAATCAAAATAAGTTGGATCCAAATTGAAGACTATATTTTTTGCAAGCTGGATGTAATAAGTATCCTCATCGTTTTCGGTCGGAACCAAAGCAACACATCTTGATGAAAGCTCCTTATTCTCAACATTATTTTCTGCGCGTCCTACTGTGTTTGGAAGATACTTCCTATCATCAGCTCTATTTTTGAACAGTCTGTCCGCTTCCGTTTCGGAGTGTGGTGGGGGATATATCCCTGGAAACAGGTTCGGATTAACTGCTTGATCCATGTCCTTATTCCTTTTTCATTAATCATTCATTTTTATTCCAAAGTGCGAACGAGTCATATACGCACACTGCAAGCCATTAAGTTTGGCTTTTACACGTAACTCTCCGTCATCTCATAGATCAACCCTATTTGATTTTCTGAGCGACAGATTTCAGTGATCCACTAGATGACCTTGTCGAGTAATTTGGCGACAAGGATTTTTTCTGATTGACTCACAAGCAAACAGAATCCAGCTTCACTTTGCTTTTCCTTTGCTTCCTCTGTTTCGTCGGGTACTCTGCCAGCAATGATGCGTTGTAATCAATCTACGAGATTGTGTAAGTCCTACTGTGCCTCTTCGATTTCCCGCTGGGCGTCGTCCATCAGACTGGTCTCGGAAACATCAATAATGCGTTGTAAACGAGCTCTGTCATAAGAACAATCATATGTCCGTCTCATTACCAGCATGTTATTCAGTTCCTGCCTGGCGTCGTCCGTCAGACTTGCCCTGGCATCCCGAATAATGCGTAGCAATCGATCCGCATCATGCCAATTCCTCTTGTTCGCGCTATCTATCAGCATGTTGCTCAGTACCTCCCGGGCGTCCTCCATCAGGCGGGTCTCAGTGTCCCGAATCATACCCAGTAAACGACCTACACTATTCCAATCCCAGCGTTTCCGGGCCTCAACCAGCATGTTACCCAGTACCTGCCGGGGTTCGTTCGTGAGACTTACCTTGGCATCCCGAATAATGCGTACTAAACGATCTGCGTCATTCCAATCCCTATTAATCAGGGCCTCTGTCAGCTCATAACTCAGTTCTTCGCGGCCTTCTTGCATCCCCCTTACCACAGTCCCCTGATCACTGAGTGGTTGTGGTCCTTGAGGAAGCAGGGTATCAATCTGCCTTGCCGGATTTGTTGTTGTCTCTGTTCTTTGGGTAGTCGCAGCGAAGGCACTGGCAGAAGCCGTTTGTGAGGAACGGGTATCCGCAGGCTCGTTATAGGAATCGGGTAAGTCCTTCTGTGCCTTTTCGATTTCCCGCTGGGCGTCGTCCATCAGACTGGTCTCGGAATTCTCAATAATGCGTCGTAAACGAGCTCTGTCATAAGAAGAATAATATTTCCGGCTATTTACCAGCATGTTATTCAGTTCCTGCCTGACGTCGTCCGTCAGACTTGCCCTGGCATCCCGGATAATACCTAGCAAACGATCCGCATCACGCCAATTCCTCATTTTCGCGCTGTCTATCAGCATGTTGCTCAGTACCTCCCGGTCGTCGTCCATCAGACGAGTCCCAGTGTCCTGAATCATGCCCAGTAAATGATTTACACTAACCCAATCCCAACGTTTCCGGGCCTCTATCAGCATGTTACCCAATACCAGCCGGGGTTCGTTCGTGAGGCTTACCTTGGCATCCCCAATAATGCGTACTAAACGATCTGTTTCACCCCAATCGCTATTAAGCAGGGCTTCTGTCAGCTCATAACTCAGTTCTTTGGGGTCTTCTTGCATCCCCGTTGCCCCAGTGCCCTGATCACTGGATTCAGGAGCCAATATTACTGTTAACTCAGGCAAGTCTTCTCTACATAGCGGGCAGGTTGACCTTTCCTCAAGTGGAGTATGTTGAAACAACCGCTGCATACAATCTCTGTGAATTTTATTGTTACAACATGGAATGAGAGTCACACCTCTGCCAAACACGCGCTGACATATACAGCACCTGCCGCCCGCTTCAGCAGGCTGGCTGTTTTGAGAATGATTAACTGAGTTACCTGAATTATTTATGCTATCCATTATTAAAACTTCCCTGAAAATTTGTTTAAACCGAATGATTTGACCACCAGTCTTCAGGAAAGTTCCATGTCGGCCTGCCCGTGGGAGAGCATCAAACTCCTCCTTTGAGAACAGATAGTTCCGGATCTCATTTAAATACAAGATCTGGAGAACAACCACGATGAAGAAACTACCGCTCGCATCCAAAACAATAATGTGTGCAGCCTGTTAGCAGGCTGTGTCACTGAGCGATCGTGACATGTGTGCATTTCAACAATGACTGCAGGAGCGCCAGACTTTGTACTTATTTACTCTGGCGAGTGAAAAGAGAATGAAACCTTTTTGATTTTCTGAGTTACCCCTTTCAGTGTTCCGCTGGTTGACCTTGTCGGGCAGGTTGGCGGCAAGGATTTTTTTGATTGACTACACGAGCAAACGGAATCCAGCTTCACTGTGCTTTTTGTGCTTTTCCTCCGTTTCGTCGGATACTCTGCCCTCAATAATTCGCTGTAATCGCTCTGCGTTATTGTGAAAATTATTCCTTACCTCCCATGCCAGCATGTTATTCAGTGTCTGCTCGGCTTCTTCCGTTCGCGTTGTCCCGGTATCCTGAATAGTAAGTTGTACTCGATCTGCGCTATCCCAACGGTTATTTACGTCCAGACCGGAGAGTCGCTTGCACTTATTGCTTGAATCTGGCCCTCCGGCTACCCTATTTAGGCGTAAATTTATTGATGTGGTTTAGCTTCAGGTAGTGCAGGTGCGGCAGAATCATTATTAATTGATTCTTGTGCGGTAGAATCAATATTAACTGATTCCTGTGCGGTAGAATTAATATCAATTGATTCCTGTGCGGCAGGATCAATATTAATTGATTCCTGTGCGATAGAATCACTATTAATTGATTCTTGACTTTCTTCTATTTCAATCTGCTCTTCCGGGCAAGATCTCAATATCTTAATAATATTAATTTGATTGTGTGTATCATTATTGCTAGGAGTATAAACAGTTTCATTAAACTGATTTTCACTTATTACAGAATAAGGGTAAGGTTTATATTTTTTTTGAAAATGCACTAAAAAACTTTTCGCTTCAAGTTTATTTGTTTCTTTTGGGATGGCTTCACCTGAATCGCTTTCTTTACTTTCATATCTGGCAGTTAAAACATTGTAATCTCTAAAAACAATAATTCCATTTGAGACAAACAAGGCATTAGCTTTCATTGGCTGTCTTAAGTGCTCATATTGATAATAAATTTCATATTGGCATGAAATATTGAACGGTTCCCGATCAAAAGCACCTAATCTCACACTATCAGCTAAAGCTGTGACCGTTAAGAAATAGGTAGCGATTAGAAGGTTATTTGGTTGCATGTCATAGCCTTTTGAGTTAGGAAAACAAATAAAGACTATGACAGTCTAAAATAAATTTTTTGTTTTCCTATATCTAATATCAAAATAAATTTTTTGCTTTATATAACTGATAATAATACTGCTGCTTTACGGCTAACGAGCCTTTAGAAAAACCATCTCTAAGGCGTACGCCCGGCATGGTCATCAACCTGTGGGTGAAAGTCCCCTGTGGGTCTGCCAGCATCGGATCTTGCGCCTGGCCAACCGATGATATCCACTCGCTTAAGGCAAGTGCAATCCCGTGAGGGGTTTTGCGCAGGCAGTCAGACCGCAAAAGTTCGAGCCGACGGAGACTGGGAGTCCCTCAGAATTGGTATTGAGTCATAACAGTGATCCGCTTGCTGTCCTTGTCGAAAGGATTACATTATCAGACATAACCCAGCTTCACTTTGCGCTTCCTCCATTTCATCCGGTACATTGGCGCTGTTGATGCGCTCTAATCGCTCCTCGTCATCAATAGAGTTTTTGCTTTTATCCGTTGTCAGCATTTGAAACAGTAACTGCAGTACTTTTTGCGACCGACACGCGCGGATGCCCTGAATAATGCATTGCAAACGATCCGCGTTATCCCAATCCCTGCGATTCAGGGCTTCTATCAGCTTGTTATTCAGCTTCTTCATGAGTTCGTGCGTCGGCTCAGCCCCGATGCCCTGAATAATACGTTTTAAACGACCTGCTTCAGCCCAGGTACCACTATCCAGAACCTCCATAAGCTTGTTACTCAGTTCCCGCCGGGCTCGTTCCACCAGCATCACCCCAGTGTTCTGAATACTAAGCTGTATACCTTCTGCTTTATCCCAGTCGTTATTTTTTAAGGCTGATACCAGCTCATAACTCATTACCCACCGGGATTTTGGCGTCTGCATTGTCCCGGTTCCCTGCATACTGTGTTGTGATTGCGTTAGATCAGGCAGATCCACCCTGCATACCGGACAGGCTGTTCTTGCTCCTAGTGGAGTATTTGCAAAAAGCCTCTGGAGACAGTCTCTGTCCATTTCATTCCAACAACAGGGAGTGACAGCAGTCACCGACCTACATAGATCTAAACATATAGGGCATACCCCACCTGCTTGAGCAGGTTGGCTGCCAGGAAAATAGAAAGCCGGGTTTGAGCTTATCATAATAAATCCTCCATGATTTTTTTGATCAGATAAAGAGCGAACAAGTCATGCGCGCGCTCTGCAAGCCATTTTTTACAGGCTTGGTCATGCCTGCAAAAGACTGCCTTGATTCTGAATTCTCCTGACAAGCCAAGGCATAACAGGGCATGTTTACACTGTACTTATTTACTTAGATAGCAATTAATTAATTTTGTTCCCGATTGTTTTATTCCGAATTGTTATCTTCCTGTGAGAAATGCTTTCAAGTGCAGCCCTGATGTCGGCTTGCGTTCTGGCTCATTTTTGTTCCCGGTAAGTAGTATCAAGACAAATGACCCAGCCACCTTCTTCAGGAACCATCCAGTCGACGATCATTCTGGCAATACCGTCAAGCCTCATACCACTTCTGATGAAGAAGCTTGAGACGTTTTCGCCTGAAATCGATCTCAGCGCAGTGTCCCACGATATGGACAACGCGAGGGAGCTTGACCAAACCCATCTGAATGAGAGCAAAAAAAATTATCAGCACAATAAGGCCAGGGCGGTATTGGTGCCAGCCAAGGAGGGATTGTTCTGAGCGAAATCTTTGTCTCGAAATTATCGCCTATAAAGTGCGATCGCCTAATGGAATATTCAAGGACGGTGGTCATCAGAAAAAAATACCATCGGGGTTTACACCAATGACTCATAAATCGAATCCAAATCAACGCTGCTTACAAACTCTTCGGCAATGTTTGTCAGCTCATCCAATTTGAGCACCAGAGCGTTACTGGCGTTGAGTGCCTGCCGTAAGTAATTGTCCTTGGAATTGTTAATAAAATTGAAAGAGCTAACAACTGCAGACATCATGGCATACAGTTCTTCTGGTGAGGATGGATCATGAGCGCCGCAGTATTTACCGATGTTATCTTTAGGCCCGACTTTAGCACCGGCCCAACAGTACGTTAAGCAACCACCTTTCGAGTGTGTCACTTTATACATATAGTGACTGAAGGCCTGCTTGATCGCTTGCTTGCATTTTTTTCTTAAATCATCCGAAAAGTGTAACTCGTCATATGACAGCTTAGAGGACTTACAAATGTCTCTGTACCTCTTTTGGATGTCAAATCTTTCTTCTTCATATTGATCTTTCCGAGTTTTATTTTTCCAACCACTCGTCGCGACATCACTGTATTCTCTTGCCAATGCTTTCAAAGCATTTTCACGTTGATTGACTACCGCATCATATCGTTTGATTTTTTCTAATGACTGCTTATTCAGGTCCGAACTGTGCTCAAGCAGACGTTGATACAGGGCTTCAGCCTTTTCATCAATCGTTGTGATGTGCCAGGAAGGTTGCCCCAGGATAATGACTGGACGGTGATTCGCCTTGCCCGGGATTAACTGTGAGAACGCAGGCTGGCGCAACAGCATTCGTTCTATATTCGGAATTCCCTCAGGTTCGTATGTCCAGGCAGTCTGCATAGATGAATCGACCATGTTATATTCAAGGCGTGACGAAAAGCCATCATGACAATGTGTGATAAACAAGGCATAATCTGCTCTCTCCTGAAAGCCTTTATAAGTATACAGCCATCGCTGGCTATTTTTTTCCCTGGACAAATAGGTCGTGTACCACATTTTAAGGCAACGTGCGGCTTCAACCTTCAGTTCATCAACATCTTCCAGACGCAACAATAGCTTATGATGTTCAACTTTCCCCTCCGTTTCAAAGGATCGTACCGGCACTGGATCCAGCCAGCCGGATTTCAGAGCCTCCAGGGCAAACTGAATAACTGAAGACTTTGCTAAGTCACTCCAAGCCAATATATACACCATTGAATTCAACCAATCTTCAGAACTTGCATCCCCATGAAAAATCATTTTTGAATGGAGTACCTTGAGTGGTTGAGTGACCTGGTTTTCATCATTGCTGGACAATATTTTTTTTACTGCCTCCGACATCGGTTTATTGCCGATGCCTATATCTCCGGCCAGATCACTCAGTTCATGGATCAATGCTTTTGTCTCTAGCGACTCGATCATTGAGACGCCCATGAGAAAACCGGTTAAATCTTTTCGCTTCCAGAGTTTCAATACCGTTTCGTAAGTGCCTGGATTGATTGTTGGCAATACACTGCCTGCCTCAAGGGCTTTGTCCAGTTTCCTGAGGTTGATACCACTGGCCTCAGCCAGAGCTTGCTGTTGTCCTAAGTCAGCACCTTTCAGGTGATTCTTAATCATCCTGGTCTCAGTACTGGAAGCACTGACCTTTCTGGTAGGCTGGAATTTTGGTGTAATTTCTTTTTCCCGTACTGGCGCTCCGCCCAAATCCACTGACTCCCAGGTGTGGCCTCCATCTCCGGAATACTCGGCAAAGCTGTGGCTTGAGCTATCAATTTGCCGGGATGGAATACCAAAATAACGACACATAGCAATAAAAACAGGCACACGATGACGACAGCTACCTTTCAGCCTTGTTACCAGGAATTGAAAGAAATTCTCGCCGAGCTTTGGTTTAGCATCACCGGAAAACGCCCGACAATAGTCCGTGATCGCCTTAATTTGTTGCTCCGTGTCTTTAGCATCTTTTATAGACTGCAAAAGCCCCCGTACTTTGGTCGGGTGTTCTTCAATGGTCTTAAACACTTTGTCCAGTACTGTTTTCATGCCTTCTGAACAGACGGCGTCAAACCATGTTGACCGT
>NZ_JAHHPQ010000284.1:0-1063 GCF_024606245.1 Endozoicomonas sp. SESOKO2 | reverse complement strand
CAGGGCTTGCCCAAACATGCGTCAGTGAAAAAAGTGCTGGGCTGGACGGGTTTCCGGGAGGCACCCAATCGTTGGCTCCTGCAAATGATGACCAGGCTCTGGATAACAGAAGGGTTACCTGCCATTGAAGCGCTGCAACATCAGGAAACACAACTGAAACAGTGGCTGTTAACAGATTTTGCTGAAGACAAAAGTGATTCAGACGGTGAAGAGTACGACGAATACGATGGTTATTCAGAAGATGAAGAGGATGACAAATTCAATCGCCAGATAAAAACAGTTGCTCTTTATCTTTCCACCTCCAGGCCAGACTGGTCACTCAACTGGGCGGTTTTAAAACAGTTTCATCAATTCCATGCAAAGACTAAAACCGTTCTGATGCTGGAATCATTAATAAGACTTCTGTCTTCTTATGGAGGGAAAGGCGTCGAGCGCTACCTTCAGGTTGATCAACAGGACCGGGATTTTTTGTGGCGTCATTCGGTTAAAGCCGTGCCTTTGAACGTGCTAGATAAGGCAATGGCTCTGTTTTCTTCCAATGAATCCAGAGGGCGTTTTGTCTATTTTGCCAAGCGACTGAAGTCATTGCCGGATAAGAGTCAATGGGAACAACATTCAGAACGGTTGCAACTATTATCGGGGGTGCTGAAATACGATTATATGAAAAGACTCTTTTGGAAAATCCTGCAACCCCTATCAAATGATGATCAGGAGCGTTTTCTGGACGCCAGCCATGCTCAGGCTGTATTTGACCTGTTTCCCTCATTGAGCGCGCTACACAAACTCAGCAAAGAGCACTCCTCCCAATGGTTAAAACGGCTACTTGAAGCCTGTCTTCGGCTAGAAACCCATGACATTACCAAAGAAGGCATCAAGATAATCTTTGAGGCGCTACTCAAAACCCATAGCCTTCTGCCCTGGGATCAAGATATCCCCGATCACTTTCTGTCCGGAATGCGAACAACCGGCGACAACAACGTTGAGATACCTGTCTCTGGACTGATACCGTCAGGAGAACAGCTGGCCCTGAGTTATATCGCTGTGCTGATGCAGAACCTCAACG
>NZ_JAHHPQ010000283.1:0-1043 GCF_024606245.1 Endozoicomonas sp. SESOKO2 | reverse complement strand
TGTGCAGTCATCATTTAGCTGTTTTTAAGGCTCTCATCAGAGAAAAGAATAATCAGATACCAGCGGTAACATCTTCCCCGAGCACTTCCTCAGGCATTCCCCGTAGTTCTCCCCCGGCTGCTGCTGCAATTTCTGAAACAGTCTTGATTAGAAAAGTATCCGCTACAACATCAAGGCTGGATCATGAGGCTTTTCGAACCACTTATCCAACATTGTTTATATTTGATGCAGAGCAATTGTCAGGAAAGGGACAGCGAGCCGTTTATGAATTGCCATTGACAGTGCCCGTCACTGGCCGTCTCAGAGGCGTAAAGAGTTTTCAATTGCCTGATAACTCAGCTTTTGTAGGGAGCAGGATAGATATTTTACCTGTGTTTGTGATTGAAGGAGGCACACAGAATCATTACGTGATGTCGGCACCCTATAATGATTCTGTTTATTATCTGGCGAATATCGAAATCGATTCCAGAAATCCTTTGGATACCAGAGCTTCATCAGCCACTGCTACCACAGGATACCCAGATAAAACCCCAACTAAACAAGATCATATACCGGCAGGTATTCTGTATCTGAGGGGCGCGGGTATTTTTGTTGCAGACAACATCAGGGTGGTGCTTGACCTGGCGGATAATCACAGGAGCGTCCAACTGGTAGAGCTGGGGTGTATCAATTTTTCTGATGGAAGAGGAACAGAAGAATTCTTCGTCTTTCGATTCATGCACTCTGAGTTTGATCTTTTACAAAGTGTACCAGGATCAAAAGACACTCAAAGCGCTGCACTGAATGTAAGATGTTTTCAGAAAAAAGGGCAAGTGCAGTTGACCATGAGAAACACTAAAACCATTGTATTCGTACCCACTGAAACGGTCACTCCAACACCTGGTTTACCAACTGGCAGTGGGGTGTTGTTCTCTATAATCTTATGGCCCAGAGAAAATGTCCTGAGCTTTGTTGATTCTACCTGTAACAGCGTCGTCGATCAGTTTGGCAATGATCTAACCATTGGCTCAGCTTATCCATCGGATCCTGATTACTACATGGGT
>NZ_JAHHPQ010000282.1:0-2044 GCF_024606245.1 Endozoicomonas sp. SESOKO2 | reverse complement strand
ATGATGAATGGGGCATTTGGATTAAAAGACAGAGAGCAGGCATGGGGTTGGGTATTGTTTGATCATGCTAGTGATCCTCGCTGTTGGGCCGTAAATGGGAAGAGTTATAGAGCAGGGTTTGCTTCAGTGAGCGCATGGTCTTCGGCAGGTTTTGATGTTGCATGTAATTGCACTATGCCAACAGCCATTTCACCTGCTTCATCACTTTTATCCGCTTCTTCTACAGTCTCTCCCTATACAACCCAGGTGGCCTACACTTCATCCAAATTTATTTCTGATGCAGATAATACAAGCGATCTGGTTCCGGTTATCAGTATTGTTGGCAAAGCTGAACCAAGAGAGTTGGAAGTGTCAGAAAAAACACCCACATGGGTGAAAGCATCCTCAGGTGCTGGCCTGTTTCTTGGGGGGCTTATAACTCAAACCTGGTTCTATTTTTCAAAACGGATCAAGCCGACCTGGATAAGGTATACCAGTCAGGCATTAGCTACAACATTGGGATTGGGTCTTCCCGCATTCCAGTTGTTACCAAAATGTATCAGTAGATTGAGAGGAAGGAGTGGATCCTTCACTCCATCGCCAGAACCAAAGATGTCAGAACTGGAAAAGCAACTGTAGCATGTTGCAAAAAAGCCTCCACAAGTCGGCGGTCTGTCAACAGTTGTCGGCTTGCTTATGGCAGTACTCTCGGAAAACTCCGAATCTCAGCCCGGTTGAATGATTTCTGATTTAAAGAAGGCTTGCCTTTATTTATGAAATATCCGGTCTAGGATTTAGGGCGACCTTAGACAGGATTATCAGGGCAAGGATGTCTATGTTCTGACTTTCAAATAGCAGACAGAGTGCAGTTATGAATAGTTCCAGATCCGGGTTCGCGGTTGCTCTATTGTCATCAATTTTTGCCTTACCTTGTCACGTTTACGCCACGGACGGGCCAACGGGTAGTTTCACGTATACAGATGTCTATAGTTGTTCTGAATTAACCAGTGATGATGATAAGGGCGTTTGCAGTCAACATTTACCAGCTTTTAAGGCACTTATCAGGGAAAAGAACAATCAGATATCTGCAACAAAACCTTTCACAAGTGTTTCCACAAATGCTTCTACAAGTGCTTCCACAACTGCTTCACCCAGTGCATCTCCAATTACTGAAACGGTCAGGATAAGAAAAATATCGGCTACAACAAGGCTGGATCATGAGGCTTTTCGGACCACCTATCCAACTTTATTTATCTTTGATGCTGAGAGATCATCCGGAAAGGGACAGCCAGCTGTTTATGAATTACCATTGACAGTAGCCGTGACTGGTCCTACCAGAGACGTAAAGAGTTTTCAGTTACCCGATAACTCAGCTTTTGTGGGGAACAGCATTAATGTTCTCGCCGAGTTTGTAATTGAAGGAGGCATACAGGATCATTATGTGATGTCGGCACCCCATAATGATTCTGTCTACTATCTGGCGAATATCGAAATTAATTCCAGAAACCCTTCAGACAGGGGCAGTTCATCAGCAACCGTTGCCTCAGAACTTCCCACCACTCAGATGCATAAACCTTCAGGTATTCTGGAGCTGGAGGGGGCAGGTATTTTTCTTGCAGACAATATCAAGGTGGTAATGGATCCGGCGGGTCATCATAAGGGCGTCCAACCGGTAGTGCTGGGATGTACCCATTTTAGGGATGGGAGAGGAGCAGAAGAGCAGTTCGTCTATCGATTTAAGGACTCTGAATTTTATCTCCTGCCAGGCACACAAGAAGAAATGGGTCCTCTGAACGCTGCATTGAACGTTCGCTGTTATCAAGCTGAGGGGCAAGTGCAGTTGACCATGAGAAACACTAAAACCATTATATTCGTACCCACTGAAACGGTCACTCCAACACCCGGTTTACCAACTGGCAGTGGGGTGTTGTTCTCTATATTCTTATGGCCCAGAGAAAACGTCATGCGCTTCGACAATTCTACCTGTAACACCGTCGTCGATCAGTTTGACAATGATCTAACCATTGGCTCAGCTTATCCATCGGATCCTGATTACTACATGGGT
>NZ_JAHHPQ010000281.1:0-4723 GCF_024606245.1 Endozoicomonas sp. SESOKO2 | reverse complement strand
CAACGCTACTATTTGACAGCAGAGCAATGGCAAAGGCGTTTAAAACCGGATGAACCCGGATACATCCAAAGATACGAAGCCAGATTCGTCGCAAAAAGAGAGCCCGGGGAAAAAGGTGCCATTGAAGAAACAGCACCCTTCAAACCTCTACCCATTTATATCCTGGCTACCCTGATCAACAGGCAAATGGTCATCAGCCCCATCGTCTGTAAATCCCTTAACCACCATAAAGAGAGGCTGCCTGAATCCTTGCTTAGCAAACTCAGAGAAAGAATCGAAGCATCCGGTACAGAATGCTCCGATGAGATTAAAGAATCACTGACCCAATACCTGGACAACATTCAATCCAGGGATCCTGAAGCCTGTCAGGGTGAACCGGAACCACAAAGCATGAAGCCGCCAGACAACAAAAGAGAAAAGCAGGCGTTTGGACGTTTATGGTTAAAGCTCAACCAGACAGAAGTTTTTAGCATCGAAATACTGACATTACTGGACGACTATTGGGATGAAATGGAGCTTATGCACATAGTGACCATCCTTAAAAAAGCCAAAATCGATATCGCTGACCACACAATGGCAGAATGGAGGCAACGGGCATGCAGTGAAATAAAGCAATTAAGAAGGCGAGACCCTTTATTATCAGAGGTGAATCCTGATGTTTATCAGGGTTGTCAGGAACTAGAGTTACTTGATAGATGTGGGGGTATTTTTTAATGGGTCAGTAGGGCGCTATACATTCCGGTGCAAATGGCAGAGGTCAAGTCAAGAGCCTGAGCCTTATGTCGGGTGGCGTGAAAATAACGAATTATTTCCAATAGCGAATGGGTTCGTGGATGTGTATTTTTTTTAAGCCTGAGTCTACAAGACGCTCACAAAAAAACAAAACTATCTGTTCAATAGCCCGATCACTGCTTCTGTTAGTGACCATAATATATGGGGAGTCGCTACCCGCATTGGAATTAGTCGGCTCAAGTCCGCTACCAGCACATTTCTTATATGCGAATATGTTGACTGAACCCGAACGGCCTTACCCCCATTTGGCAGGGTTTATGCGATTCGCCCTCCCTTTGCCAGAGCTGCTGCCGAATAACAGTCCTCCCGCGTCTCTCGAATTGCCTGCGCTACCCATTCGGTCAATGAAGCAAACAAAACGCGCTGACCTTATGGCGATATCCCCTGAAGTCTTGGAGCACTCTTCCAATGCGCTAATCGTCATGGGAGCTGCCGGGGGAGGCAATGGCGATAAGACACCTGACGGAAACCACTGGAAACCCAACCCAGAGCCCCAGCCTGAACTTACCCCTGTTCTTTCCCTTATTCAAAAATGCCTGCAACAAAAAAGGCAACTGCTTCGAATGTTACGATTCAAACGACGATGTGCTTTTATTACGAGACAAGCAACACTGGCCCGGATTTTGTCAGACCGGATCATGGTGATTGAAGGGGATCTTCTGGATCTGGAAAGGTCGGATCCTGCTATGATGCATCCGGGACTGGTTCAGGCATGGTTGGCAGAGAATAGTCAGGAACTCAGTGTTTACCGTGAGATCGCTGCTGGCAAAAACTCTGGCCGACAGGCGGGTAGGAGTAAAAATAACCAACCCTGCAGAAGTACCAAAGCATCAACGACCGCGCCAACAAAACAGGCTGGCCAATCCGGCCAGACGCATGGGGCTGCTACCCACAATCAGGCAACCGGCTCAGCAGACGGCAGTGATCGAGGAGGTGGTGACCCACTGAAACCCCCGGCTGAGCAGGATACAGGAAATCCGGTTGTCATTTGCCCCAAGTGTAACAAAGCACTGAATCAACAAGAATTAAAGCTTATAGCCAATGAGACAACAGCTTCAGTGTTTTTATGCAACAAGTGCCTGCAAGGCACTCAGGGTAAAAAAAGAGCAAGACGAACCCGGGAAGAAACAGAGCCGGATGCATCAGAACCTGCTCAGAAAAAAAAGAAAGGCTCGGTTAGAAAGAGAATTAATTCGAAAGCAGTTGCTTCGGAGAAACCACCGGCCAAAAAAAGGAAACCAATAGACACTCAAGTCCCCGACGACCCATTGGAAAGTGTAAAAGAAAATATCCAATACGAATTAAGCGAGGAAGAGCTGGAAAAAGCTCAAACCCTGATGGCGGTATTCAAGAAAAAAAACATCACCGTAAAGCACTCTTTTTATAAACTGCTTGGCTATGTAGAGAGAAAGTTATTTAATGACTTCTTCGATAATGCGATCGTTTTTTTTTGGCACCTTCCTGAAACCTTCAAAAATACCGGTATGCTGACCGGCATGCTAAAGAATAAAAAAAAACATATCCGTGATTTTGCCGAACGTAACCAGGATGAACTTGCATATTTAGCAAGTTTGGATTTATTGACTTCCTTTTCGTCAATGAATAATGGCAAAGGTGTCCCTAAACATGAGGAAGTAAAAGCAATGCTGGACTGGCCGGAATGGAAAGATAAGGATGGCAAGTTCAGTATGGAGCTGTTTCGCTCTATCTCGTCCATGTACAACAGAAACGGCTTACCCAAACATGAGGAGGTGAAAGAGATGCTGAGCTGGCCGGAATGGAAAAACAAGGACGGTGAGTTCAGTGTGAAATTGTTCCGCTCCTTCTCGTCCATGAATCATGGCAAAGGCATGCTCAAACATGAGGAACTGAAAGAAGTGGTGGGCTGGCCGGAATGGAAAGACAGGGATGGTGAGTTCAATATGGAGCTACTCCGCGCCTTCTCGTCCATGAATCGTGGCAAAGGCATGCTCAAACATGAGAAAGTGAAAGAGGTGCTGAGCTGGCCGGAATGGAAAGGCAAAGATGGCGAGTTCAGTGCGGAGCTATTCCGCTCTTTCTCGTCCATGAATAACGGCCAGGGCATCCTCAGCCATGAGAAAGTGAAAGAGGTGCTGGGCTGGCCGGAATGGAAAAACAAGGATGGCGAATTCAGTATTGAGCTGCTCCGCTCCTTTTCGTCAATGTATCATAGCCGTGGGATGCTCAACCACAAGGAAGTGAAAGAGGTACTGGGCTGGCCGGAATGGAAAGACAAGAATGGCGTGTTCAGTTTTGATCTGTTCCGCGCTTTCTCTTCGATTAATCATAGTAAAGGAATGCCCAAACACGAGGACGTGAAAGAGGTACTGGGCTGGCCGGAATGGAAAGACAGTGATGGCGAGTTTAGTATTGAGCTGTTCCGCGCCTTCTCGTCCATGAATAATGGCCTGGGCATCCTCAACCATGAGGAAGTGCAAGACGTGCTGGGCTGGCCGGAATGGAAAAACAAGGATGGCGAGTTCAGTATGGGGCTTTTACGGGCATTCTCGTCCATGAATCATAGCAAAGGCATACTCAAACGTGAGGACGTGAAAGAGGTGCTGGGTTGGCCGGAATGGCGAGACAAGGACGGCCAATTCGATATAGAGCGGTTCCGTCCCTTCTCATCCATGAACAATGGCCTGGGCGTACCCAAACATAAAAAAGTGAAAGAGGTATTGGGCTGGTCGGAATGGAAAGACAGTGATGGCGAGTTCAGTGTGGAGCGGTTTCGCGCCTTCTCGTCCATGTACACCACAATAGGCGTGCTCAAACACAAAGAAGTTAAAGATGTGCTGGACTGGACAAGTTGCGGGGGTGCACCCAATCACCAGCTCCTGCAAGTTATGACCAGACTCTGGAAATCAGAAGGGCTACCTGCTGCCGATGTGCTGCAACGACGGGAAACGGAACTGAAAGAGTGGCTGTCTACAGAATTCACTGAAGAAAACAGCAACTCAGATAATGAAGAGGACAACAATTACAATCTCCAGATAAAAACCGTCGCTCTTTATCTTTCCACCTCTAAGCCAGAGTGGTCACTAAAGTGGACGGCTTTAAAACAATTTCATCAATTCCGTGAAAACAGCAAAACCGTTCTAATGCTGGAATCATTGATAAAGCTGCTGTCTTTTTATGGAGGAAAAGGTGTCGAACTCTACCTTCAGTCCAATGCAAAGGACCGGTTTTTTTTGCGGCGTCATTCGGCTAGAGCCGTGCCTTTGCACGTGTTAAATAAGGCAGTGGTTCTGTTTTCTGCCAATGAATACAGGGGCCGTTTTGTCTATTTCGTCAAGCGGCTGAAGTCATTGCCGGATAAGAGTCTATGGGAACAGCAATCAGCCCGGTTGCAACAATTATCGGAGGTGCTGAAACTCGACTATATGAAAAGGCTCTACTGGGAAATCCTGCAACCCTTAACAAATGATGACCAGTTGCGTTTTCTGGACGCCAGTCATGCCCGGGCAGTATTCGACCTGTTTCCATCGTTCAGCGCCCTGCATAAACTCAGCAAAGAGCATTCCTCTCAGTGGTTTAAGCAGCTGCTTGAGGCCTGCCTTGGGCTAAAAAACCACGAAATCACCAAAGAAGGCATCCAAATACTGCTTGAAGCACTACTCAAAACTCATAGCCTTCTGCCTTGGTATAACGATATTCCCGATCACTTTCTGTCCGGGATGCGAACAACCGACGACAACAACGTTATGATACCTGTCTCGGGACTTATTCCGTCAGGAGAACAACTGGCTCTGAGTTATATCGCGGTGTTGATGCAGAACATCAACGAGATGTTCTTTAGTGTCAGAGGGGAGTGGCTTGAAGTTGAGGTGCCGGGTAAGAGTGTACGAATCTACCGTTTTCCAATGCCGCAGCTGAAAATACAGAATGAAAAAATGGAAATTAGCAACTG
>NZ_JAHHPQ010000280.1:0-1035 GCF_024606245.1 Endozoicomonas sp. SESOKO2 | reverse complement strand
GTGTGCCTGTTTTTATTGCTTTTTGTCGTTATTTTGGCATTCCATGTCGGCAAATTGCTAACCGCACCCACGCCTTTGCAGAGTGTTCCGCAGATGGAGGCCAAACCTGGATGTCAGTGGATTTGGGTGGGGCACCTGTCGAGGCAACAGAAATTCTGCCTGACTTCCAGCCCACCAGGAAGGTCAGTGCTTCCGGTACTGAGTCCAGGCAGAGTAGACAACTCCTGAGTGATGTCCTGAAAGGGGCTGATTTAGCACAACAGCAAGCTCTGGCAAAAGCCTGTGGCATGAGTTTTGAGGGACTGAAAAAAACGCTGGAGACAAACGGTGCATTGCCAAAAATCAATCTGAGTACTCTCGAAATTGTAAGGAACCTATGGCAGAGACTGGATTTACCCGGTTTTTCCATGGGTGTCTCAATGTTACTGGAGATAGAAACATTGAGTGAAGACGAAAAGACATTGATCGGCGATCTGCCTCCCAACGTGAAATGTTGCTATAAACCGATGTCGTTGGCATTAAGAGAAATATTGCCCAACAGTGATGCAAACCAGGTCATTGAACTGCTCAAGTCATTGCACTCAAAAATGGTTGTTCAGAGCGGAGCAAGCCCACAGCAGTGGTTGAGTTCAATGTTGTACATTCTGAAATACAGCAACTTAGCCGAGCCTTCGGTTATTCGCTTTGCCCATGAAGCTCTGACTTCGGGCTGGCTGGATCCACAGCCGATGTATGAGAGTTATATTGCAGATGCCCTTCAGCACCATGAGCTATTGATGCGTCTGAAAGATGTCGATGAACTGGAGGTTGAAGCCGCTCATTCTCTGAAAAAGTGGTATCAGGCATTGCTGTCCGGGGAAAAAAATAGCCAGGAATGGCGGTTGGCTTATAAAGTCATTCAGGAGAAAGAAGTCGGTGCCTTTTTCGTCACTCATTGTCATGAAGGGTTTTCGCCCTTCTTTGAAGAGAACATTGCCAATCCATCTTTAAAGGACGTCTGGACGGACCAACCTGAGGGCGTCCCGAATATAGACC
>NZ_JAHHPQ010000279.1:0-2608 GCF_024606245.1 Endozoicomonas sp. SESOKO2 | reverse complement strand
CAGGAATTTTTAGACCAATTTATTGCAACCGCAGTAGGACACCCTTAAGTCCGACGGGCTGCTAGCCCAGTGATGACCTGCTGTATTAGTCAGTTGATCGAGGTGGAGTGTTTTAACAGAGACGAGATCTTAAAGAGGTGGGTTAATCAACTCAGTGACAGAATCAAATCTGCCTATTTATTCTATAAACTGAAGTCTCATTCAAACGATCGTTGACGGAAGAGGCCTCACTTCGCCCCAAAAGCAGCGATAGTCCTCCGGGTTCAGCCCTAATGCCCTGAGGTAATCAATGGTTTTAAGCTTAACCTCCTCTGCCGTATAATCTTTGCTGGATTGAATATCTTCAGGAACGGGCTGTAAAGGAATTTTATCTTTTCTGCACCGATGAATATATTGAAACCACGCGTGTAAAAATTGGTTAATCAACTTAATTTCCTGTACCGTTTTCGGGCAACGGAAAAAACGAAATTCCAACGTTGAAAGCTCCTTTACTTTGCTTGCTCCAGTAATATGCAATAAAGACATTGCGATATACTTTTCCATATAATCATCACCAATGCCACTAAATAACCATTGTATGGTCGTCATATGAACAAGCTGGCTATAAAAGTGCGCAAATTGCTTAAGCTTGTCTTTTTTTTCCGAATCAGTATTACCTTTTTGGTTTAACGGTTCTGTATTACCTTCTTCTATTTTTCTATTATATCGGTCAATGAGAACATTTAACCGCTTTACGGCAAATGGTTTTATGTCTGAATTGTAATCAGCAAATGTTTTATACCACTCAGCTTCATCATACTGCACGATGCGAGCATTATTTCCAAACGCCCTCAGCAAAAAAGGGTTTCGTTGGATCTCAGACTCCATCGCCAACAGTACACTGGCATCACCCTGAGTGGCACTTAATACATCGACGTGTTTATGACCGGAGCTGTAACCAATCAGCCCATCCTTGCGCATTGAATCAATAACTTCAATCACCTTCTCAAAAGACAGTTCCGCAAGTTGATCATCAGAATGATAAGGCGTGCAGTTTATTTCAAACCAGCTTATTGTGTCGTAAAAAGGAACTACGGTAAAGTTACTATAAAATCCATAACGTGCACCAAATTTTCTAGCGGGAACCTGATGAGCTAACTCCTTTTTTCCGAGTCGATATAAAAAAATCTTAACAAGCTTTCCTCGTGGAACAGAAAATGAATTTCTTACATCATATTCGAGTTCCTCACCAAATTTAAGATTTAATCGATTTTTTGGTGTCGCCTCACTGCCAACCGGTAAAGAGAAGCCTTCAAACAGGGCATTAACAATACCATCACAACGCCCGGAGAAAATAATATCCATAACATCTCGATTAAAATGCTCTCTAATACCATTTCTGTTTCTGCGCAAAGCAATGGTTAACAAATTTTTGGTGGGATATGATGAGTCAGCACTGTCAATGATTTCCTTCCTGAATTTGACGGCAAAATTAAAAACAAGAACTAGCTCAGAAAAAAGGCCTCTTTCGGAAAGTAGAATTTGAAAAAATGGAAATATATCGTTCAGCAATTGTCCATAGGTGAATTCATATTTAAGGTATAGAAAATATTTAACTACTGGAGCAACATCATTCGGTACGTTCTCTTTTTTATTGAGATAATCAAGCAATATGTCCCCCAGACTATAAACTAATCTACAACTCTTTAGTTTCGATTCCGCTTCAGCCCGTTCGGTAAAAATCGCATGCAGGAAAGTCTCTATCTCTTCAACCCGCATCTGGCTGATGGTTTGACCAGCCACATATTTATCGGGACTGCCTTCAGCAGTAAAACACCGATCACGGACCAGGCCCTCCTGGAATAAAATAAAATCGACAAAAATTTCTGTAATTTCGTCTCTTTCATCATCTTTATAGTCTTCTCTTGCGATTTTGTGGTATCTCAGCGAATAAATAAGGTTTTCAACGATATTTTGAATACGTTCCGCCACTTCTCCAGCGGTGAACGTCTCCCTCATTCTGCCAATAGCTACCTCTTCGAACTCAGAGCCTTCAGTAGTAAACGAACGGGAAATTTTTCGCTCGGTAATAGACTGATTGAGCATCTGATGACTGAAACCTGGCGCAATAAAACCAGGCGCTGATATTTGCTTTGCCAGTGTAGAGTATTTATCTTCAACCCGTCGTTTTTTTGAAAAACTTTTAACTTTTGCCTGCCCTGAATCATGACTTCCATCGACATTTTTTTCAGCAAGACTGCTCTTATGAAGTCCGTAAGCATCTGTACCGGTAGTGTTTATATTCATAAATCCCTCTATTGAATATATTAAATTATTTTGATCTCAAACCTGCTTCACGGAATATCCCGTACTTCGCCCCAAAAACAGCGATAATCCTCCGGATTCAGTCCTAATTTTCTGAGGTAATCAATGGTATTAGCTTGAACTTCCTCTGCCGTATACTCTTTGCAGGATCGGATATTTTCAGGGACAGGCTGCAAAGGGGTCATATCCTTTCTGCACTGATGAAGGTATTGAAACAAGACTTGCAAAAATTGGTTAATCAACTTGATTTCCTGTACCGTTTTCGGACAACGGAAAAAACGAAATTCCAGCGTTGATAATTTGT
>NZ_JAHHPQ010000278.1:0-9845 GCF_024606245.1 Endozoicomonas sp. SESOKO2 | reverse complement strand
CCAGCTGAACCCCGAGGATGTTACTGCACTTTGAGAAGTGGCGGAGGGACAGGGACACTGAAGATACCTACTCTCTAAGCCTAAGTGCCTATAGATAAAGGGCTGTAGACCGTAGTACCGTGTCACAAACCGTGTCACATTTATACCTTGCTATGACCTTGAACGATACTAGATATCTCTCCCTGAATTACAATACTTGGGTATTTAAGAAGCGTATCCCTAAACCAATCAGACACCTATCTAATGGCTCTGAGTTCTTTATCAGATCACTACAAACCAGTGACCTACACCTAGCTAAGAAGCTTAGAGCTGATCTATTAGACTGGCTTGAAGAGGAGCTAATGCTTGCTATAGGAGCTAAAGGTGGTGCTACTGGTTCTAACGATGCTAGATACTCTAGCGATAAGGCTTCATACAAAGCTTGGTTAAGTAGGATTAAAGGTCACAAGGAAGAGGATAGGAGTCTGGAACACTTGGATATAGAGAGCCTGTATGACAAACATGGAGAGCCTGTAGTCCAAGCTTATAGAACAGTTATAGATGGCACTCAATACCCTGAGTATGGCTACTCCCTTAAGGAAGCTTTATCCGACTATAAGAAGTTCAAAAGCTCCACCCTGAAGAGTACCAAGGACTTAGGCAAAGCTGACCTTGCAGTCTCCTCTCTGCTGAAGTACTTAGGTAAGAGTGATATACCTTTGACTGAGATAAGAAGGAAGTCAGTAAGGCATTGGCTGGATGAGTTCATAAGTGGAAAGGTAAAGGGTGGTTCTAACCTCAGCGGCAAGACCAAGAAGAACTACATATCGGCTCTCATGGGTATCTGGAAGAGGGCGTATGATATGGAAGAGATAGAGTCTACCACGTTAGCTCCACTAACCACCAGCAGCACCAGTAATGGAATTACCACCAGCACTAACCCATTTCAAGGGCACTCTATATCAACCAAAGATACACAATCCTACCAGCTATTCAATGATTCAGAATTGAAGGATATATTCATTGGGACAGTACTTAAAGAGCCTCTTGGTGCTAGGCGTTTAGTGCCTCTCTTGGGGTTGGTCACAGGAGCAAGGATAGAGGAGCTGTGTAGTCTGAAGATTAAAGATGTAACAGCTAACGCCATTAGTAGAACCCTAACGCTTCACATAAGAGACGGTAAGACCAAGGCGGCAGAGAGGATAGTTCCTGTTCATTCGTCTGTCAGTGAGGAGCTTAGAGCTTGGCTTAATGTCCAGCAGCAAGAGAGAGGCTATGAGTACCTGTTTGAAGGTGATCTGAAGCCTCTAAACGGTATAGGAGGTAAATGGAGTCATGGCCTGTCTAAATGGTTCGGTAGGGTAAAGAGTAAGGCGATAGCTGATAGCAGTAGCAGCAGCAGTAGGACTAAATCTTTCCACTCCCTTAGGGTTCACATGGCGACTGCCTTAGAGAGAGCTGGTGTGTTAGAGAGTACGGCTACCCTGATACTAGGGCATGAAAGGAAGGTATCAATGTCATATGGTCTGTATAGCAAGGGTATGTCTGAAGAGCAGTTAAGAGAAGCCATAGAATCTATAGAAGTTCCTGAGTTTCTAACAGAGAGCCTTTAGAGTACCTTTGAGACTTCCATAGAGCCGATCTGAGGGCTTTTCTCTAGGTAGGTGGTGCGATGGCATAGGTCAGGTTTAGAGTGCCTTAGAATGGCTTATAGAGGCATCTAATGAAATCAGGAGTTAATATTGCTATTCCGTTATTCTAATCATTGATAAACTCTTGACTATATGAACACTAATATGATATAGGGGATGAATACCCTACCTATTGCCGTATAATAATTGTACAAATAATGAACAGTAATAAGGCAGCATATAGAGCAATCCCTAGTGTCCCAAGGCTTTCCACTATTATGTATGGAAGTAGTGATTAGAGCTATATAAGACTAATACTAAAACCTGCATCCTTAGTCTCCCTAAGGCTAGCAATTACCCCCCTCTTCATTAGAGAAAGTAACGCTCCTTTATAGTATCCCTACTCTCCCTAAGGCTGGCAATTAAGTTGCCCTGATAATAGAGAAAGTAACGCTCACTTTTGTATATTGCTATTCGTTATTATAATCACTGTAGCTGTTGACTCTGTAATCACTAATGTGGTATATGGGGTAAATACCTTACCTACTGCCGTGTAATAGTAGTACAAATAGTGAACAGTAACTAGGTGGTAAAATGGATGTAGACTTAGTGTCCCAAGGTCTCAAGCCTTTTCTATCAGTCAGAGCTAAAGTGGTATTTTTAAAGAAATATCAAAGCTGACTTCCTTAGTCTCCCAAGGGCTAGCAATTAAGTTGCTCTTCATTAGAGAAAGTGCGCTCATGTTATGATCTCTAATTCCATTGTTGATAGTTTTCAGTCTCAAACTAAATACTTATACCAATATACCGAGTATAGGATTAAAAGTTTATTCGCATTGTGGGTAGGGTTAATGGCCTACTCTTTGATGTGAGACTGCGCTTCCTGCTTTTAATAGTAGTAGAAGTGGTGAGTATAGGGAAACCTCTAAAGTCGAATAACCATAAGACCTCACAAAAATATAAAAAAATTATCTAACAATGTTTGCCCTATGGAAACAACTCATAATACGACGGTGACAATGTTTCTGTAGGGCTGTAGCGGAATGGCGTCTTTGCGACTTTTGCTATATCTATAAGATAAAAACTATAAGATGTCTTTTGGATTTTCTATAAGATGCATCCAGTAGATAAGAAACATTAAGAGAGCTTGTAGTTAATCATTAGGTTATCAAGAAGCTTGTGACTACTGGTCTGTCTGATCCATTATTACCTATTAAGAAATAAACAATAAAGATAGAAGCTACTAGTAAGGAACATGAAGATACTCTTGTTGATTCTCTCTTGAAGTAATCATTAGGCTTGTCTCTAGTAGATTGACTGATATCAGTATTATCCTTATAAGAAATAAATATTAGAGATATGAGTTTAAGATTAGTTTAAGACAACTATAGCGAAGCCTATAAGGTTTAGTTAAAGAGTACTTAAAGATAGGCGTATGAACCTTTATCCCAACTACGTGGGTTTGATAATATTATTATTACAGACACAAAAGCTATAGAAGGCTATAAGGCTTGGTTGGTTTAGATCAGTAAGTCATCTCTAACCTAGCCTTAATTTAATGTCCGTAATAATGAGTGATTACCGAATCACGAAAAAAGATATAGTCAACAGTTCAAGTTACTAAATGACAGCTATATGGCTTCGCTTAAGTACTTTATTTAGATGCTCTTGAAGACAGACAGATGAACCTTATCCTGTTACGGTATATTAATAATAATCAATCAAATAAAGATATAGACTTTAACTGTAGTAAATGACACCTATATGGCTAACGCTCTAAGATGCTTCATTTAGTTAACTTAAAGATAAGGCATATGAACATTACACTAGTATTGAATATTCTTAATTAATAACCAATAAAGATACAAAAGCTTATGGACAGACTCATAGACCACCAGCTACAAAAACCTTTAACCACAACTAACATACGTTAGATAACTAAAGGAAGTAACTAAAGACCACCTAAACCCACCAGCTATAGGCCGCTATAGATCACTTTAAGACCACGCCTATCTTTACGCTAGTAAACTAGCCTTTGTATTACCTACCTCAAGAAAACCCCTCAGATCGGTTTAAATTAAGTCTCAGAGGCATTCTTGAAGATAGTTCAGAAGGTCAATCCTCAAGGTCAATCCTCAAGGTCAATCCTCAAGGTCAATCCTCAAGGTCAATCCTCCTGAAGACAGTCCACAGTAGCATAGCTACCCACAAGGTCAATCCTCCTGAAGGTTAAGAGCCTTATAACTTGCTCGTCAAAATGGACGAACAAGATTGTGGACCTCAACAGACTTAAAGCAATCCTCAAGGTCAAGTCCACAGGTTCAAGTCCACTGGTTTGGTTCCCCTTTCCCCTTTCCGTTAGTGAAACTAACTTCCCTTCCCTAACCTTTCCCTGCTTAACACTGATGCAATATCGGTACACACATGACACAACAGCCTAACCACCATTAGGTATTTAACTTTAAACCCAAGAGCCTATTCAGAAAGTCCTATCCTACCCAGCATTGCCAATAGCAGAAGTTTCTCTTCTCTAGTCTTGGTGATCTGCTATTGGGTGGTGACTTTGTTTGGATGTGATAGGGCTTTCTAATATGCAAGAAGAGAAAACAATTAACCATGATGAATACAACTACAAACAACAACCACTACTCAATTGAAACAGTATCTAAGCCCGTGTTAGTGAAAACCTTTGGGTTAACTGAAGCTAACGCTAAGCTGATCCATAAGCACCGTAAAACATTTCAGATGATATATGATGCTGAGAGCTTAGATACTGGAATAGATGTTAGAACCTTATGGAACGAGTTAGGCAAGCCGGAGGGCGACTCACAGTTTAACCGCTGGTTTACCAAACAGATAGCTGATTTACTTCTGGTTCAGGGGATAGATTATGAGCCCTATACTTTGCTCGACAAAATGGTCGAACAAAACGCAGAGCCTCAAGTTAAAGATAATCGTGGTGGGCACAATAAGAAGGACTACATTGTCACGGTAAGCACAGCTAAGGAACTCTGCCTGACTGCCAAAGGCGAAGCTGGTAAAGCCTATAGGCAATACTTTATCGCAGCCGAGAAGCTCTTACGTAAGTTAGATAGCTACAACCCTCCCCGATTACTCAGCAAGGATAACCAAAAGAAGCTAAGGCATTATGCAGCAAAGACCTACAAAGGTTTTAATGATACTTCTAAGCAGTTCATAGCCTCCATTAATTCTCTGGTGTGTCTACATGCGACTGGTAAACGTCCTAGACAATGGGAAAAAGAGGGCAACCCTAATCCTCAGAACTGGCTTGAAGGCGCTGCTATGGCTAAATACCACCAAGTTCAGGAGGTCACTATTAAGGCTATAACGGCTGGTACTGATATAGAAACAGTTAAGGATAGTCTAAGGGTTCTATTTCCTGTAGAAGTAGTAGAGGATGCAATAGCATGACCACAAACAACAGCGAGTACAATGCTTCGTCCATTCAGATCAAATCAGAGATAGCTGTCGGTTCGCCATGGTTAATATCTGATACTATTGCCAGAGACTATAAGACTGACCCGAAGATGATCTTAAGATTGATTGAGGTGTCCGATAGACTGAATATGGACTATTCATATTTCATAGAGAAATACCTTGAGCGGTCAGACCCAGAGCCTATAGCTGCTTTCGAACAGCTCTATAGAACGAAGCTCCTCAGACAAGGGAATGAATGCTTTGAGTATGAGACTCTTTAACTCTGATAATTGTCAGTTCTAATAACAAGGAGATACAGATACCCCAAATGATATACATAGAAACACTTGTGTTGCTTCTAGCTCTTGGCTCTGGGTTGGGCACAGGCTTGTTCCTTGGCTTGTTGATAACACCTTTTAATAAGTAAAAGAGTCTCTCTCTCTCTCTCTCTCCTATACCCTTAATAATCAAGTCTCCATCCGTTAGCTTGCTAACATCCATCAATTACTACAGACTCAGTAATCAAATATATAGATACCTCGCCCCTTGTGTAGTCCATACAGGCACATCCATCAACCTACTCTCTATAGAGTCTGGTGTCTGGTGCTACACATGGAAGTCCCCTAGGTATTAGAAAATAAGAAGGATCGTATATTGGTTCTACTGTAGTAAGGGAGGCTTGATTCTTAAGGGTATAGAGAGAGAGCTTTTAGATTCACTGATAGAGTGCTCACACTGAAGTGGGTAACGGAGAGTAACTAACTAAAAACACAGACACACACAAACAGATAGAGAGTTCACCTTGAACACAGTTACCACTAATAACACTGTGAACACTATCACTACTACAGCGTTAGTATCCTAACAGCGTTAGAGTTCTAACAGCGACAACCGCTACTACTACTACTAACCATAAGAACAAGCAACAAACTATGTCTCACATTGCTAGTTTACTAGTGTAAAGAGATAGCTAAGCTTGCAGGGAAGCGTCCGGATAATGTTAAGCGAACTATTGAGAGCCTACAGGACAAAGGCTTGATTAGTTTTACTCAAATTGAGGAAAAGTCTACAGGCGGTCGTCCGAGTACTTCATTCCACGTAAACCAGCGTGATTCCTACATCGTTATGGCTCAAGTATCCCCAGAGTTCACAGCTAAACTTGTTGATCGCTGGCAGATGGATAAGGGGTTAATCCAACTTACTCAAATTGAGGAAGTTCAAATCAGGAGGTTAGCTAGCTAACGGAGGGACAAGGGTTTGTTAGCATTACTAACGTAATGGAATCGACCAATCCAAGTTTGGATGCGTCTACTTTGACCATGTTAGACAGATAGCTAAGGGAATCCCCCAGCGCAGATTTGCGTCGGGCTACATAGATACCATTATCACTATCATCATTATCATTATTATCATATGGCAAATAACAGATCAGACAACTATCAGAGCAACAGACTCCTAGGCACTCCAGAAGATCCCTCAGACCTCTACAACATACCACCAGCTCGCTATTCCCATAAGTATGACTTAACTAATCTAAAAGTCGTACTGAAAGAAGACAGTAGCTTGCTACAGACACTAAGAAGCGTGTAAGGGATGTTAAAGATGATCTCATGGCTCTAATAGCAGCACTAAGCACCCGACTGGCTCTAGTAGAGGCAGAGAGTCTAAAGCTTCAGGAAGATACTCAGAGACTTCAGGAAGAGAGTCAGAGACTTCAAGCAGAGAACTTAAAGCTTCAGGAAGATACTCAGACACTAAAAGCCAGAGTTTCTATACTAGAGCCTCCTGTAGCATAGCTACTTCCTACTATATCACCTCGTTAGATACACAGGATAGATAGCTGCTGCGTTGCTAGTTTGCTTCAAGAATAAACACAAGAGAGACAGGATACATCTACTATGCTACTAGGTCAGTACAGAGCCTTAAGAAAGCTACAAGAACGCATAGACAGCTTAATAACTACTGGTGACAACCCAGAAGAGCTATATCGCATAGAAAGGAAGTTAGAAGGTATGGCACGTAGCAACTGGAACTATAGGAAAATCAGGAAGTTTAAACCAGCTGAAGACAATGCTATAGACTCTACAGGCGTGTTAATGACTGTACCTTCTGATAGGCTAGGTAATACATCTCTATGGGTATCTTTGGGGTATCCTAGGGCTGTGGCTCTCGTACTATCTGGACAAGTGGAATCTCTAGGTGAGGCTATGCTAGTTCACTAGCGTGAAGGCTTGTCTTCAAGATTAGTCTTCAAGGTTAGTCTTCAAGGTTAGTCTTCATTAGGCTTTGTGTCGGTAGCAAGCTACTGTCTGTAGTAAATATATCAGCTAGCACCATACACCCTACTAGAAATAAAATACCAAAAAAATGTGAGAGGTTAAAAAGCGTAGTGCTAACCGCCTTTCCCCCCTATACCTCCCTATCGCCTCTGTAGTTTTCAGTAAGGGAGGGCATCTTCTAGTAGGCTCCTTATCGCCGCCACTAATACCATGACTATACAGCTCTGAAGCGATGTTAGGCTACTAACGCAGCAGCTATCTATCTGAAGCGATGTTAGGCTACTAACGCAGCAGCTATCTATCTGAGACGTGACTCTACGTGAAATCTGAGAAGGTTACAGGGTAATAGTCCTGATCCATTCAAGCTCGTTAACGTTAGCGGAGCTAATAACGCTATATCACTCCCCTACTTATCGTATCAATAGATACTACCGTATCACTAGGGTACACCCTAACAACTATATTCACTTCTTTATGCTATCTATAACTATTGTTGTATTCAATAGGTTGACTTCCCATTATGGGTACAGTAGGATAATAAAGGTCTAGAGTTAAATGAATACAGATAACATATAGGTGTAAGGGTATGCAGTACACAACAGTGGATACAACAGATCAGCAAGCTAACAGGTTACAGGATACAGGTAAGGGAGCTAATGTAGTTAGTACTGGAGCTAATGTAGTTAGTGGTGCTAACGTAGGCTATATCAGAGTCTCAAGTGCTGACCAGAACACAGATAGACAGTTAGCTGATTTAAAGCTAGATAGAGTATTCATAGATAAATGTTCAGGCTCTACTACTGATAGGCCAGAGCTTAAAGAAATGCTTAGATATGTCAGAGAAGGCGATACTATCCACGTACACAGCATTGATAGGCTAGCTAGATCACTTAGAGACTTAGGTCAGATAGTTGATGATCTACAGAACCAAGGTGTCGGCATTCATTTCCATAAGAACAACCTTAAGTTCTCCTCTCATAGTTCCCCATCAGATAAACTACTACTCAATATGCTGGGTGCTGTAGCTGAATTTGAAAGAGAGATCATTAGAGAGAGGCAAGCTGAGGGAATCGCTAAGGCAAAGGCTAAGGGAGTCTACAAAGGCAGGAAGCCTAATATTGATAAGCATGAAAGGATAAGGATGCTTAGGCATGAGGAAGGTATGTCTCTAAGGAAGATAGCCGAAGCTGTAGGGTGTTCTTTAAGTTCAGTTCAGAGAGCTTTAGCGCAAAGCTAGGTGTCTGTAGAGAAGGGTAGAGCTTATGGTTTTGCCCTTATTTATTTATGAGAATTAAGGCGGGTGTATTAATATCAGTTCTATACCTCTTTTGACTATTGTCATTGGAGGCTTTTTTGTGCCCTATTGTAGCTACACTGTGTCTACAGTCTTTATATTCTTGTCCTTGCTTTTTTATGAGAATTAAGGCAGGTGTAATAATGTTATAAAGGCTACAGGAGCGAAGCTCTGCTAGTTCACTAGCGTGAAGGAAGACACAAACTTTAAACTCTCCTATAGATACTCCTGTAGCCTCTCCTATAGATACTCCTGTAGCCTCTCCTATAGCCTCTTAGTACTTATGTAAGCATGGAACCTGCCTAGCCATACCTCATACTCCTTATTGCCTACTTTCTCCCATAGAAACGTTCTTCCTTCCAGCACATCCTTATAGTTCCATCCCTTTCTATACCATTCTGCATGGATACATAACCCTAAGAATCGCTTTATAAAGAACAGAGAGATAGCGTTTACAGTGTCCATATACCTTTGAACCTCACTTTACTTTATTTACTAGAGGTCATAATACACTAAAAACCCTATAGGTAAACCTTTGGATTGATCCTAAGGCATCTATAAGCCTGTCTAAGGCGTTTTTACTATCCACCACTACCTACCTATGCCTTACTGTATTTAATGCCTGTAGGTACTCTATATGCCTGTAGCAGCGGTTGATAGCTTTACACCAATGGCGGGAAAGTCATAGAACCTTAGAGATACTTCTCTAGAGCTGCGCTCCTTAAGAATCCCATACTTATCGTAGATATGCTACTGAGACTCCCTTTGCGCTAGCAAACTAGCATAGAGCTTTCTAAGAGCTTTTCTCAAGGTGGGTGGTAGCTCTGCTACTGGTAGTGCGATCGTATAGGTTAGGTTTAGAGAGGCTTATAGAGCCTAACAGAGAAGTCTAAGACCTTTACACAAATTGTGGGAAGCTGAAACCTTAGAGAGCCTAACAGGAATAGTTACTCCATTGTCCACATGATTCAAGGTAACGGAGTACAGAGCTTGGTTAAGCCTTAGAGTACAGCTCAGATTATTTACACTAGTAAACTAGCGAGGCCGTATCAAGAGATAGAGAACCAACCCAGATTTGGGTCCGTATCGAAGATACTATAAGCTACTACCGTATCACAAACCATATCACATTTAGAGTAATGACCTTTGTAAGTCATTGATTCTAAAGGATATTTAAATATGGCGGAGGGATGGCTGAGCGGTTGAAAGCACCGGTCTTGAAAAC
>NZ_JAHHPQ010000277.1:0-1745 GCF_024606245.1 Endozoicomonas sp. SESOKO2 | reverse complement strand
ACGTTCAACGTAGATACAGAGGCCGTGATTGCTCATGAGGACAGGGTGAACTCAGCCATCTTCAGTTCCGATGGCAGCCATCTGGTGACCGCCAGTGAAGATAAAACGGCGAAAATCTATGGCCAGAAGACCCATGGAAAATGGGTAGAAGAAACCATCATTTCCCATGAAGACGATGTCGGATCAGCTATCTTCAGCGCCGATGGCCGCTATCTGGTGACCACCAGTGAAGATGGAACGGCAAAAATCTATGGTCAAGCCGATGGGTCATGGGCAGAGAAACTCACTATTTTCCATGATGACGTTTTCAGATCAGTCACCTTTAGCAGCGATGGCCGTCATTTGGTGACCGCCAATAAGGATAATAAGGCGAAAATCTGTGCTGAGGGAGATGATGGATCATGGGAAGAAAAAGTCACCATTTCCCATAATGATTGGGTCAACTCAGCCACCTTCAGCCCCGACAGTAGTTATTTGGTGACCACCAGTTATGACAACACTGCAAGAATCTATGGTCGGGAAGTCGATGGATCATGGCTCAAGAAACTCACCATTGCCCATGACCGACTGATCAACTCAGTTATCTTCAGCGTCGATGGTCGCCGAGTAGTGACGGCCAGCACCGATGGCAGAGCGAAAATCTATGGCCAAAAGACCGATGGCTCATGGGAAGAAGAGACCATCATTTCACACGATGGGACTGTCAACTCAGCCACCTTCAGTGCCGATGGCTGCCATTTGGTAACGGCCAGTGACGATAACACGGCGAAAATCTGTGTTCAGAAGGATGATGGAACATGGGGAGTAGAAGTCGTCATTTACCATAATGGCTATGTCGACTCAGCCTCCTTCAGCCCCAATGGGTGCCATGTGGTGACGGCAAGTGTCGATAGCACGGCGAAAATCTATAGCAAGAAGGACGACGGATCATGGGAAGAAAAGTGCACTATTTTACATGATTACAGTGTCAGCTCAGCCACCTTCAGTCCCGATAGCCGTCATATGGTCAGTGTCGGTGGCAACGCGAAAATTTATGGTCTGAAGACTAACGGATCCTGGATCGAAAAGGTCAACACTTCCCATAAGGGTATTGTCAAGTCAGCCACCTTTAGCGTCGATGGCTGCCTTCTACTGACCACCAGTGCCGATGGAACGACAAAAATTTATGGTCAGGCGGCTAATGAATCATGGGTAGAAAAAGCCGCTGTTACTCACAGAGGTGCCGCCAAATCAACCGCTCTTAGCGCCAATGGCCACCATGTGGTTTCGCCCTTCCCCCATAACGAGTTGAGAATTTATAAGCTATCGATGAATCATTGATGGTTTGCTGTGATCAATAAAAGGGGCGCCATTCTACATGTGCTGAAAAGCAGGAATTTAGTTAGTGACACTTAATAACATATTATGAAACTTTTATTTCACAGCCGACTTTAATTAACTTCATCAATTTTGAAAGTCGCTAATAGAGGGAATACTCATCTAGGAGAAACAGAGATGTATTCTAAGGTTAATAATTCCGACACAGCCGGTTCACTTTCGCTACCATCTGTAAGCACTTCATTGGCGACAGAACCATTGGGTGCCAGTGTCGGCAGGTCCATCACTTTACCTGATAAAGAAATAAAGAAAACAGCTTCATTGCACGATTTGCCCGAGGAAATAACCATCAAAATTGCTCGTTTGTTGGAGTTTCGGGATATCGTCAGTTTACAAAGGGTATCTGTTCACTTATACAATGCTATTAA
>NZ_JAHHPQ010000276.1:0-1187 GCF_024606245.1 Endozoicomonas sp. SESOKO2 | reverse complement strand
TTAAGACGGTCATCCGGTTAATGGTATTTAAGGTTTCGGATGCATGAACGTCTTCATCAACACGAAAGTTATAGAAAGGAACAGAAAGGCCCACTGTGGCAATAATGCCGGATATGCCAAGAATCTCACCACTGTCCAGATCTTCCAGTACAAAGTGGTAGCTCTCTTCTCGGGCACTCTCGACGTTTTGACTGAGTGAGTCGTGGGTTTTGCAAATCAGTTCTGCCAGATGATCACGGTTTGCAGGCAGGGTCGTCATTGAGTCTCGGGCACTGCTGGCGAGTGCTTCCAGGGCACTAAGGTCTCGATATTCTATAGGTCTGACGACTTTCATTGCCGCGCCTCTTTGCTCTTCAGCCAGGCGTTTCCGCTACCCAGAGCTTCATTGCGGGCCAGTGTAAGCAGTAGGGCCGCACTCAATTTGGCCCTGGGCACCAGACTGCTGATTTTCAGGTACTCCTGTTCACTGTGAATATGTCCACCCTGAACGCCCAGAGTATCGATATTGGGAATGCCTGCTGAGGCCAGGTTATTGCCATCACAGCAGCCGCCGGTGGGTTTTACATCAATGGTCAGTCCCAGTGCATGACCACACTGTCTGGCCAGCTCTAACAGTTGCTGGTTGGCAGGGGAGAGTAGTTTGGGTTTTCTGCTGAAGCCGCCGTGGAGCTCCAGACGGATGCCATTGCGACTGCTGATCTCATTCACGATCATTTGCAGTTCCCGCAGGCACCAGTCTTCATCTTCCGGTTTCTCAAGGCGAATATTGAAACGGCTTATGCATTTGTCCGGAACAATATTGGTTGGGCCGCCACCGTGAATATAGCCGGGATTAAACGTGACACCTTCACGTTTGCCATTCAGGTCGTCCATGGCAGAGACAAAGTCGCACAGAGCACGTATAGCATTTCTTCCCAGATGATGTTCCCTGCCAGCATGAGCCGCTTTGCCATAACAGACGGCGGTAAAGTTTCCGCTGCCCTTGCGTTGACCAGCGAAGCTGCCATCAGGGAAGCAAGGCTCGTAAATCATGCCAAGGTCTACACGGCTGGCGGCGTCTTTTATCAAGGCGGCAGAACCCGGTGAGCCAATTTCTTCATCGGGGTTGAACAGGATTTCCCAGCCGATTTGATCTGCCCAGGGGCTTGCTTCCTGTATTTTAAGCGCATTCATCATCACAATGATGC
>NZ_JAHHPQ010000031.1:0-1578 GCF_024606245.1 Endozoicomonas sp. SESOKO2 | reverse complement strand
CGGCATTGATCAGGAGGTTCACGCAGTCGGTATAGCCCAGCTCGGTTGCGATGGATATCGGGGTGTCGCCATTTGACAAGACGGCGTTGACATTCGCCCCGGCGTTGATCAGGAGTTGTACGCAGGTGGCATCGCCCATAAAGACTGCGCTGAGCAAAGGGGTGGCGCCTGTAGGAGTCGAGATGGCGTTAACATCTGCCTTGGCTATGATCAGTACTTTCACGCATTCGGTATAGCCCCTCAGAACAGCCATGAACAGCGGGGTGGTGCCATCCTTAACCCGAGCATTGACATCCGCCCCGGCGTCGATCAGGAGTTGCAAGGAGTTGGCATTGCCCATCATGGCTGCGAAGTACAGCGGGGTAGTGTCATCAGGCGTGGCGGCGTTGAAATCCGCCCCGGCGTCGATCAGGGCTTTCACGATGTTGACATGGTCCCACCGCGCTGCGACAAACAGCGAGGTGATGCCACCCGTAGTCCGGGCGTTGAGATCCGCCTTGGCTTTGATCAGGATTTTCACGCAGTCGGTATTGCCCATCTCGGCTGCGATGTACATCGAGGTGGCGCCATCCGACAGGGCGGCGTTAAGATCAGCCCCGGCGTTGATCAGGATTTTCACGCAGCCGGTGTTATTTTCCTGGGCAGCGATGAACAGCGGGGTGGCGCCATTCTCAGTCCGGCTGTTGAGATCCGCCCCAGCGTTGGTCAGGGCTTTCACGCAGTCGGTATTGCCTTCCGCAGCAGCGACAAACAGCGGGGTGGCGCCATTCGACAAGGCGGCGTTGGGATCAGCCCCGGCTTCGATCAGGGCTTTCACAATGTCGGTATGGCCCAGTTGGGCTGCCATATACAGCGAGGTGACACCATCTTTAGTCCGGGCGTTGAGATCTACCTCGGTTTCGATCAGGATTTTCACGCTGTCGGTGTTGTTTTCTTGTGCAGCGATGATCAGCGGGGTGACGCCATCCTTATTCCGGGCATTGAGATCCGCCTTGGCTTCGATCAGGAGTTTCACGCTGTCAGTGTTATTTTTCTGGGCAGCAATTAACAGCGGGGTGACGCCATTTTTAGTCCGGGCGTTGAGAGCTGCCTTGGCTTCGATCAGGATTTTTACGCAGTCGGTGTTATTTTCCAGGGCAGCGATGAACAGCGGGGTGGCGCCATTAGAACGGGCGGCGTTGAGATCCGCCCTGGCTTCGATCAGGATTTTTACGCAGTCAATGTTATTTTCCTGAGCAGCTATGAACAGCGCGGTGGCGCCATTCTTGGTCCGGGCGTTGAGATCCGCCCCGGCGATGATCAGGTGTTCGACGATGTACTTATGCCCCTGACCGGATGCCAACATCAAGGCAGTGAAATCATCTTCTATAACGGCATTGACATTGACTCCTTCTGCCAGTGACTTCTCCACCCGATCCAAATCGCCCTCAATACAAGCACGATAAAACGCCCAATCGGGGAAAAACGTATCCGGGTGAGATTCACCGGTGTTCACATTCACCATAGGCATCGGGTCTTGTCGGCACATTACACAGTGGCGAGAGCCGATGGGCTGTTCAACAAAACACTTCGAAATAC
>NZ_JAHHPQ010000275.1:0-33613 GCF_024606245.1 Endozoicomonas sp. SESOKO2 | reverse complement strand
TTATACTCGACAACAAAACGTCTTGTTAACGATTCTGCCTGACAGATGGCAGACAGAAACAAAAGCGGCAACAGCCGTGCAGCAAAAAGCGATTGTTTCATTATTCGATCCATACGTTACGAATTATGAAGTGAGGAAAGATAGATCAGGCAAGTAGTAATTCAAGAAAATAAGCGTGTTGTGCTGTCAAATTAGACATCACCTTTATAAAAGTCCTTCTGAGCTTTGGTAACTTTTTTCAGATAGTTTCTAGATTCCTGCCTGGGATGCCTGCGGGTGAGCGCCCAATAGGCCTCTTCAGGTTTCATCTGATTGAGGATTTCCATAGCGCGGGTGCGATTGGAGTGGAAGGTTTTCAAAACATTCCCCGTTCCCCCATTGTAGGCAGAGATAATGGCGTAGTGCCTCACCAGAGGATCTTTGACATTTTTCAGATAGCGTGTTTCGAGAAGGTGCAGATAAGCGGTGCCTGCATCAATATTGTTAAACGGGTTGAAAAGATATTGCCTGTTGGGTTGTCCATTGCGACGTTTGACCAGCTTGAAGACATCTCTTCCTGCCGTCGAAGGGATAATCTGCATCAGGCCGTAGGCGTTAGCATGACTCACTGCATAGGGATTGAAACTGCTTTCTGTCCTCATGACTGCATAGATCAGGCTTTCCTTGATCTTGTATCTTTGCGACATCTGTCGAACGATGCCGGCATATTGATACTGCCTTTTGATCATATGGTCGCCAACCAGATCAAGGTCAACAGAGTAAACCGTACCCTTACTGCTGGCACGAGTGGTTAACTGGTGGTTGATCAGGTAGTCAGCAAACTGGCTGGCTCGCCACTCCCAGCGTATGGGGTGCCCCTGATGATCTACAACCTGTCCATAGAGCATTGGCTCCTCGCCGAGGGGGACTGCTTTGTCGCTGAACAGGTCAACTTCATCAGGGTTGTAAGGCGTCAGCAGGGTGACAATAATAGCCTTTTTCAGATCCTGTCTATCCAATGTTTCAACATGAACCTTACCCTGTTCGAAGTTAACAAACACCCGGGTACGGTAATGGTTGGTGTATTTGACGTATTCCTTCTTACTGGCACTTTTTTCGTCACCCCAGTTAACACGGGCCTCTGTTGTCAGAATCCGAACCAGGGCTTCAAAGGCGATCACATCTTTTTGAACGGATTTGACTGTCTGAACCGCTGAGTAGACGTCAGCGACCGGTCCACCCAACTCACGGACTACGACATCGGTCGCGTAGTTAACAGCGGTATTGCTGGAGCAACTCAAAAGCAGAGGGAGCATCAGGCAGAGGCCAGCCATTCTCTGAATCTTTTTGATGCAGCTAGCGAAAGGTTTTTGATTGTCTGGCATTGAGTGATTCACTTCCCTGTGATGGCGTGTTTATCCCCTGAGTCCCGAAGATGCACTTTTGTTCTGGATCATTTCGATCTTATAGCCATCGGGATCTTCTACAAAGGCAATCTCTGTTGTGCCACCCTTGACCGGGCCCGGCTCACGGGTAATCTTTCCGCCGTTGGCACGGATGGCGTCACAGGTTGCATAGATATCATCAAAGCCGATCGCTATATGACCAAAACCTGTGCCAGGGTCATACTCGCTCGTGCCCCAGTTATAGGTCAGTTCAATGACGGCCTGTTCTGATTCATCGGCATAGCCAACAAAAGCCAGAGTATATTCGTATTGCTCGTTATCGTGCTTGCGAAGCAGCTTCATACCCAGTATATCGGTATAGAAAGCAATGGAGCGATCAAGATCGCCCACTCGAAGCATTGTATGGAGAAGTCTCACAGAAAGCTCCTGATATTCAGAGGGTGAAAGAGTGTTGAAACAGGAAGTGCCATCTTATCGGAATCCATTAACCGCCGGAAAGCATAACCCGTCAGCCCAATAGATATCGTGAACGGAGATTAGCTTAGCCCCCCCCCCCAATCGACCTATTTTTTTGGAGTGGAAGTGAGGCCCTTAATCGCTTTGCCATCCAGCTCACCGCCTTTGAACTGAATCAGATAGTCTGAACCCTTTTCTTTTTGATGGAGTTGCACCAGAACATAGTCCCAGTCTTTTGCAAACCAGATCCAGGTTTCGCGGTCGTTATCTTCACGGACCACTTTTACGCGGGTGGTGTTGAGTGGCCCGGCAGGGGTACTCAGTACTTCATCGGCTTCGATCACAAACCGCCTTTCGTAGACTTCATCATCGTCAACAATCGGGTAGCTCAGCTCTTTTTTTCCTGCCTTCAAGTCCAGCCGAAGTTGAAGCTGGTATGAAAGAGGATCCTGAGCGCCAGATTTAAATGGGATCTTCGATTGTTTGTCAGCTTGCTGCCAGGAGGCTTCCATAGATTTCCAGTCAAAGCGGGCTGTTTTAGCTGGTTTGCTGCCTATCCCCTTGCGCTCGTATTGGTAATCCCGGGGAAGTGCCTGACCTTTCTGTAAATTGAACCGACTGGTTTCATCCAGACTGATGGAGGCGACGATGACCGATGCACTGGCGCCAAAATTCAGTACCCACTGGTCGCCCTCTTTTTTCAGACTGCGAGTGCCCGAGCCACTGATACCGGAAACTTCCGCTTTATACTCCGCTGTGAATGGCTTTAATGTAACTTCTATGGGTTTTGCAAGGGAAGAGGAGCTGGCGATCAGAAGGCCAGAAACCATCAGGGCAGGGACGCTCTTGAAAAGGATCATTAGGATAATTCCTTTTTAGGTGAAAACCTCCCATGGGTAACAGGGAGACTTTCACAGCTTATCGCCATTCATCAATGAAACCGTTTTTAATGTCCGAAAAAACACGAAAGTCTAAAACGGAGTTATTCTGCTGAGACGATACTTTTTTCAGATATGCGATATCCTCGGGGGCCAAGCGGCTTATTGTCAAGTGATATGACATCGTCTTTTGTCATTATTCGGCCAGAAACAATCCAGTCTATAGCTTTGGGATAAAGGTGATGCTCCATGACCTTAACTCTCTGTTCAAGTGTTTTCGCTGTATCGGCAGATGTGATATTCAGCGTCGCCTGCATAACAACAGAGCCACTGTCCAGCTCTTCGGTGACATAGTGAACCGATGTTCCATGTTCTTTATCATTGGCATCCAGTGCTGACTGGTAGGTGTTCAAACCTTTATGTTTGGGGAGCAGGGACGGGTGTATATTGATCAGTCTTCCCTGGTAGTGTTTGACAAAAGTACTACTGAGTATGCGCATATAGCCTGCCAGTACCACCAGATCCGGTTTAAACTCATCAATACGTTCCATTAGGCCAAGATCAAACGATTCCCGGCTGGGGTAGCGTTTGTGGTCGAGACTACAGGTGTCAACCCCTGCTTTCCGGGCCCTCTCCAGACCATAGGCTTCAGGACGGTTACTGAGTACTCCAGCCACCTTGTAGCTGTATTGATTCTGCTGGTCGAGAATGGCCTGTAAAGTGGTGCCACTGCCCGATAGTAATACGACGATTCGATGGTTATTCGTCATTTCCGCTCTCAAGATTTTTCTCTGCAATGGAGAAAGGCCTGAACAATGCTCAGAGAGTGTCGGGCAAGCCTTTCTTTCTCTTAACGGTAAACGACTTTGTCGCCGGAGCCCGATTCCATATGACCGATGATAAAGGCCTCCTCGCCCAGTTCATTCAGTCTGGCAACGGCCTGTTCAGCCTGCTCTTTGGGAACGCAGATCACCATGCCAACACCGCAGTTGAAAGTCAGATACATTTCTGACTGGGCAATGTTGCCAGCTTGCTGCAGATGTTTGAACACTTCCGGAATTTCCCAGCTTTCGGTGTTGATGACGGCGGCACAACCTTCAGGAATAACTCTTGGCAGGTTTTCAGTCAGACCTCCACCGGTAATGTGTGCCATGGCGTGGACTGGCATTTCTTTCTGAAGCTGCAGCAGGGGTTTGACGTAGATTCGGGTTGGAGCCATCAGGGCTTCAGCCATTGGTTTACCGTCTACCTGAGTGCTCAGGTCTGCCTGGCTGACTTCCAGAACCTTGCGGATCAGGGAGTAACCGTTGGAATGGGGGCCGCTGGACTTGAGGCCAATCAGTACATCGCCGGTGGCGACTTTGCTGCCATCAATGATGTTGGACTTTTCAACGACACCTGTACAGAAGCCTGCCAGGTCATAGTCTTCGCCCTGATACATACCGGGCATTTCTGCGGTTTCACCACCAATCAGGGCGCAGCCAGCCTGCTCACAGCCTGCACCAATACCGGTAACGACCTGCTCAGCAACGTCAATATTGAGTTTTCCGGTTGCATAGTAATCAAGGAAAAACAGAGGCTCGGCACCAGACACCAGCAGATCATTGACACACATGGCCACCAGATCGATACCAATGGTATCGTGCTTGCCCAGTTCCATAGCCAGTCTTAGTTTGGTGCCTACACCGTCAGTGCCGGAAACCAGAACCGGCTCTTTGTAACCCGAAGGTATCTGGCACAGGGCACCAAAGCCTCCCAGGCCACCCATTACTTCGGGGCGCGAAGTGGCTTTGGCTACATGCTTGATACGATCAACCAGGGCGTTGCCTGCCTGAATGTCAACACCTGCGTCTTTGTAGCTCAGGGAAGAAGCTGGCGAATTTGTATCGCGGTTGCTTTTGCTCATCGGAGATGTATCCGCACCATGGAATCGAAAGTGGATTGATCAGAGCGCGCATTCTAACGTAACCCGGAAAAATCATAAAGCTGCCCGCCGGTGTTCGGATTCTTCGATCAGCCTCTTACTGTCGGCTAAAGATTTTCTACAAAACCAGAAAGTTATGGCAGAATGAGAGGATACTGGGCTCCGGACGTTTCGTCGTCTGGGTAATTAGTACTCTTTACAAAGATAAGCAGTCATGTCAGAAGTCGCTGACATTTCATGAACCTTTCTGTCACTGAATTGATCCTGGTGGCAGTTTGTTCAGGAAGAGTGCCTGTTTTTGATTCCGGACATTATGTATAAAACATGCAAGCTGGAACGGTTGTTCCCTCTTTCCTGGCTGATATTCACCCTTGTGTTGGCCCTGTTTTCTTCTCAGCTGTTTGCTGCACAAATGAGCGGACTTTATCGCGTTGGCATACCTGTCAGCAGTCAGGGTAGTGAGGAAAGGGAAGCAGGCATTAAACGAGCTCTGTCTGAGGTACTGGTTAAAGTAACCGGACAACGCAGCACCCTCAATAATAAGGGGGTGGTACAGTCACTCAGAAATGCCTCTGCGCTGGTTCAGAGTTTTAGCTATGAACGCCTTGATACTGTGTCAGGAGAGCAGCTTCTTCTTCAGGTGAGTTTTGATGAAGCGGCCGTTAATCGTCTGTTGCGGCAAAATGGTCTGGGGATCTGGGGCTCCAGCAGACCGGATACCATTGTCTGGTTAGCCATTGAAAGGCAGGGGGAAAGGCAAATTCTGAAAGAGGTACCAGACTCTCCGTTGGTGAGCGACCTCGAACGTGTTATGGCTGCTCGCTCATTGCCTTTGACTATCCCTCTGATGGATTTTGAAGACAGTGCCACTATTTCTGATGTAGATGTCTGGGGACTGTTTTCGGGGAAGTTGGTTCAGGCATCAGCAAGGTATGGCTCTGAGGCCATATTGGGGGGGCGCCTGAGCGAAATTCGTGGACGGTATAATGGTCGCATGGTTCTTATCTTCAGAAATCAGCAATTTGATGCCACAGTTACAGACCTGTCAGCAGAAGGATTGGCTTTGGCGATTGCTGATCTTATTGGTAATTCCCTTTCCCGGCACTACGCAGTCCTCTCTGGTGGCAGCAGTGTTAATCCGATGCTGGAAGTGGAGGGTATTGCCAGCACACAAGACTATGCAGGGCTAATTAAATACCTCAAAGGTTTGACGGCAGTGAGGGATGTGATGGCAGTTAAAGTCGGCGGCAACAAAATTCAGTTGGAATTGTTAATTGATGGCACACTGAGCCAATTATCGGATGCTATTGCCCTGGGGCGGAAGATGAGAGCGATGGGTGCTGATGAGGCCAACAAGACCTTGAAATACCGTTGGCTGGGAGGCTGAAGGCAAGTCAGACATCAAATTCCGAAGTGCGTTTTTTTTTATTTCCTGCAAGACGAGTTGCAACAGAAGGAAAACAATGACCAGACAGCAACAATGGATGCTAGCAGGCATCGTATTCGTAGGTGTAGTGCTGATTAATTTTGTCGGGGCTGTCATGACGCCTTTTGCGATCAGTGCTGTGCTTGCTTATCTGGGCGATCCGCTGGTTGATCGACTGGAAAGACTCAAGCTCTCCCGGTCACTTTCGGTGACACTGGTTTTTCTGGTGATTTTTACTTTTCTGGTACTGATGTTACTCATTCTGATACCGGCATTATTCCAGCAGGTCAAAACCCTGATGCAGTTGCTTCCGGCCTGGGAGGAGTGGGTTCGATTCAATGTCATTCCAAAGCTGGTTGAATACACTGACTTTGATCCTGAGTGGTTTGATATCAGCCAGCTGGTCAAGACCATGGCAGGGGAGTGGCAAAAAGCCGGTGGGCTTCTGGCCGGGCTTGGACGTTCGGTGACCAGCTCGGGTCTGGCAGTCATAGGTTTTCTCGTGAATCTGTTCCTGATACCAGTTGTGACTTTTTACCTATTGCGCGACTGGGATCATATGATGGAGCACATCCGTCTGATGCTGCCTGTTAACCTTGAACCTATTGTTGTTGAACTCGCCAGTGAGTGCGATGAGGTGCTGGGGGCTTTTCTCAAAGGCCAGCTTATGGTCATGCTGGCCCTGGGATTGATCTATGGCGTGGGGCTCTGGGCGATAGGCTTGCAGTTTGCGTTGTTGATCGGGTTGCTGGCGGGGCTGGTCAGTATTATTCCATATATGGGGTTTGTGGTCGGTTTCACTACGGCCATTGTTGTCGCTCTTTTTCAGTTTGACGGCTACTTGCCGTTTGTTTGGGTGGTCGGTGTGTTTGCCCTGGGACAGGCTTTGGAGGGGTGGGTGTTGACACCTTATCTGGTAGGTGACCGGATTGGTCTGCATCCGGTGGCTGTTATCTTCGCGCTGATGGCGGGTGGGCAGATTATGGGCTTCGTCGGGATGCTAATAGCACTGCCATTAGCAGCCATTATTATGGTACTCTTGCGTCATCTGCATCGAAATTATAAGGCGAGCCACTTATATAATGCTGGTGAGCCGGGGGAATAAGGTGTTTTATGCCTTCAGCGAACAAAAATCCATTTTGCCTTGCCAATCAAACAGGGATGAGTGGAATGGTTTTGTTGCAGCTGTCTCTTGCAGATTCCATTAACTCACTGAAGCTGGTGATTTTTGATAAAAATGCCGCGACAGAGAGTTCAGAATGTCTATCCATTGTTAGGGTTGAGCGGCATTTCCCGCTCAAGGCTGTTAAATGTCGTATGTGAGCCAGCCTGTGCAATTACCGCTCAGTGTTCAGATCAGGGATGATGCCACCTTTGAAAACTTTTTCAGCGGAGATAATGCTGCGCTGGTCAATATGTTGGATATGGATCATGAGGTCAGTGGGGTAGAATCAGAACAGTTTATCTATCTCTATGGAGCCCCCGGTGTTGGTTGCAGTCATCTTCTTCAGGCTGCCTGCCATCAGGTAGATAGCCGAAAAGGTCGAAGCATCTATCTACCTATGCAGGAGCTTGTTCATTATCCTTCCAAACTGCTGGAAGGTATGGAAAGACTTCAACTGGTGTGTATAGATGATGTTAATTGTGTAGCAGGCATTCCAGAGTGGGAAGAAGGGCTTTTTGATCTGTTTAATCGTCTCAGGGATTCCCGGACTCGCTTGCTGGTGGCAGCAGGTTGTCCACCTAAAAGACTTTCTATCCAACTGCCGGATCTGGTCTCAAGGCTAAGCTGGGGGGTGGTGTTTCAGGTTCAGCCTCTCAGTGACAGGGACAAGGTGTCGGCATTGCAGCTTCGGGCTCATTTGCGTGGGCTGGATATGAATGAAGATGTGGCTCGGTATATCATATATCGCAGTAACAGGGATATGGGGCATTTATTTAAGATGCTGCAGAAGCTGGACAGTGCTTCACTGAGAGCTAAAAGGAAGTTGACCATACCCTTTGTCAAACAAGTTATGAACTGGTAATCAAGAGAAGTAGTATGCAAACCCAGAAACCGGCTGCCCGGTTTGTGTTCTTAGTTGTTGTTCTGGCCATTCTGCTGTTTCTGATTTCAGTGATGTTGATGGTTCCTGGTCGGTATACTGACCAGCTGCTTCAGCAAATAGAAAATCAAACAGGGGTTGAAGTCCTTCCTGTTGAAAAAGAATACGCCTTCTTATCCGGTAAATTCCTGCTTACCAAGCCGGAGCTCAGGATCTCTCCCGGAATTACTCTTAAATCAGAATCTATTGCTGTCAATGTCGCCTGGACCTCTTTGTGGAAAAAAACTATTGAGCTGGATCGAATTGATTTTAAAAAGCCCGGAATCTTTCTTGATCTGGCAATCATCGGCCAGAAACCTCCTATGCCCAATCTTTATCAATTTCTCAGGGAAGCTGGGCAGTTTGTCTTTGAAGATGGGTCGATGAGGGTGGTGAACTCGGAGCAAACTGGTTCCAGTAAAGTAGTCAGTATTGATTTCAGTAAAATGGAGCTGAAAACCCATCGGCCTGATCAGATTGATATTGAAGTAGTCAAGGATTCAAGACACATTAACTGGTCGCTGGGCGGTATTATTGATTTAAAGAAACTGGCAATGTCTGGTCAGTTATCCATTGATGAGCTCCCACTGGCTGATGTCTTCAGTCAGAAATTTCTTAAATGTTCAAATTGCTCGCTGAAAGGCTCTCTTTCAACAGACCTCTCTGTTGAGTGGTCTATGGATCAGGGGGTGGAGCTGACTGGAACGGCGAAAGTGCTGGATGGTGAGTATCAGGATCTGGGTTCAGGTCTTAATCTGGACTGGAAAGAGTTATTTGCGGAGGGCTTTCGGTTCAGAAGTCGAAAAGCTTTTGTCGAAGACCTTTCATTCAGGGGTGGTTTGCTGACTGTCGATGGCAGTCCCCTGGAACAAATAGCAAGGACTGTCCTTCGTCCTTTATCAGCTGATGGTTATTTACCGGTTAAGGGTGGTTCTTTACCGGTTAGGGGCTCTTTATCTGCTAAGGGCTCTTTGCCTATAGCCGTCAAGCGTATCGAATTCAATGGTGCTGTTCAGTCTTCTCAAAAAAAGAATCCTGAGCTATTCAGCAACAGCAGGGTTGAACTGGAAGTGTTAAGTCCAGAGCAATACACCTTTCAGCTCAGCGGGCACTGGCTTGAAAGGGTGCCTGTCTCTCTGGAAGGCCGTGTCAACTTGAGTAATGCAGTGGCCCCCAGCCTGAACCTTTCTGCCAGAGATGTGGATTTGTCTTTACTGCCCGTTTCAGATCGGTCTGTTGCCGGATACGATCTGGCCGGAAGTCGTGTAAACCTTAATCTTGCTTCCTCTGTGGGAGGTGGCAGCAGGGGCAAGCTGATTTTTTCAAAGCTTGAAGCCAGACCAGTCAATCCGGAGCTTGATATCAATCTTGTGAAAGCTTTGATGGCAAATCCTCAGTCCATCATTGCCATAGATATTAAAGCCCGCTATGGTCAGTCGCCTCTGGTTGCGGCAGGAATAGCAATACACCAGACTTGGGAGAGAGTGCTTGAGCAGCCCTTACAGTATCTTTCCCATCAGGCAGGTATTACGCCAATGTTGTCCACTGAAATACAGATGCCGGCGGGTAAGGCTTTGTTGACAGAGAACGACAAAACACAATTAAAAGGTTGGAGTCGGGTACTCAGGATAAGACCTGAACTTAACCTTTCTCTAAAAGCGATGGCCAGCAAGGATCGAGATTGGCCAACTCTCTCCAGAGCAGAGCTTGAATCCGATCTGGTTGAACTCTATTCGGCGATCCATCAAACGAAGCCCGGAGAAGTAAAAGAGATTCCAGTAGACATCAGAGGGCATTTGATTGAGCAAATGTATCTTAGGGCTCATAATCGCAGATTACCCGAAGTGGGTGATGTCAGCCAGGATGAGCGTATTAAAGAAGCGGAGCAATGGCTGTTGGTAAACTGGCCTGCGAATCAGGAAAAAATGGATAAGCTGGCCAGTGATCGTCTTAATCTAGTGAGCGAATTTCTCCGCAATGAAGGTGTTAGCGAGAAACGCATTATTAGCAGCCCACCCTCAACGGTGAAACAGGCTGGTTCAGCTGTTGAAGTGCAGCTGGTCAATTAAAGTCGGTTGACGACAAAAAGCTCTTGCCCATGCAGGAGCTTTTTTTTGAGAGGGAAAGGGTTGGTTTATTCTGGAAGGGTTCAGTCAGCGGGACGGGTTGTTTAATTGTCCTTGCCAACGGGTAAACAACATGGCAGATACAAACAGTGCACTGCTGAATAAGGTAATCAGCCAACCATGAATGGAGTCTGTGATAAACCAGGCATCAAGCACACCGCTGATGAAGTAAAAGCAGAGAATGAAGCATAACCAGGCCGATGCTCTTGGCTTTCGCCTGATCAGCCCGTAAGCAGGCAGCAACAGCGGAATAATGGTGAATGACGCAATCATCCATATTGAGTTTTGGGGTGGGTGCAGCCAAAGCACTTTCGCAATCTGCGAAGCTAGCAGGCAGAAGTATAGTACCAGACTCAACCGGTAGCTGAGATTGGCTTTTTGAGTCAGTTCCACGATTAAAGTATCTCCAGAACAGATTCCGGTGGGCGACCGACACGGGCCTGACCGTTGCTAAGGACGATGGGCCTTTCAATCATTTTTGGATAGGTTACCATTTTTGCAATTTGCTGCTGCTCTGAGAGATCCTGACCTCTGATATGATCTTTATATTCCTGCTCGCCTCTGCGCATCAGTTCTTCGGGGCTTTTACCGAGTTTTTTCAGAATGTCGTTTAAAGCGGCTTCGCTGGGTGGGGTTTCCAGGTAAAGCACTATATCAGGGTTAATACCTTTTTCCTCAATCAGGGTAAGAGTCTCTCTGGACTTTGAACAACGCGGGTTATGGTAAATTGTAACGCTCATATTGCTTTCTCTTGACTTGTCTTATCGTAAAGGGCAGCTGTCGACAGACCGGGAGCCTGAAGTCATACTGCGAGTATTATTTCTGTGACGGGAAGATTATCGTTGAATGGGTTTAGGTGCAATTGAAGCCATGTACTGATAATCACCGTACTCAGGTTTGAGTGTGCGTTCATCATTCGCTGCTGGACACAGATCTAACAATAAACTTCCTTCAACAAGTGGGTAGATCATGCACAAGCTTAAACGGTTGCTGGTTGTGATAGCTGCAGTCGCAGTGGCTGGCTGCTCCAACCAGAGGCTTGACTGGGACTATAACAATACTCCTGCTGCCACCCGGTTGATGAAAGACTGGAAAACCTACGCGTGGCTGAACAAGGCAGGTGAAAACAATGAGGTTGAGGGGTATCACATTGATGGTTTGACGGATATGCGAATTCGGGCCGCTATTAACCGTGATCTTCAGGCCAGAGGGTATCGAGAGGTGAGCAAAGATGGTTATCCTGATTTTCTGGTAAATTATCTAACCACAACCCGCACACGCAGGGAACTGAATCAAATGACGACCTCCATGGGTTATGGTCCGGGTTTCCGGGGTATGGGCTTTACTACAGAAACCCGGGTGAGAGACTATCAGGAAGGTTCGCTCATTATCGATTTTGTGAATCCGGAAAACCATCAGCTGCAATGGCGTGGACGTTCGACTTCCAGAGTGATTCACGGTGCCACCCCCGAACAGCGGAGCGAAAAGATCAATACTGCGGTGGAGGCTATAGTGAATGGCTTTCCTCCCGGGCACAAGAACTGATACGCTTCTCTGAGCTTGAGTCTGGCTGAAACTCTCTGGTCAGGCTCTTTTCAATATCAGGGATTCGTTATGTCAGGTTCGCTTCTTTCCAGTTCTTCACAGGCTCAACGTGTTCAGTGGCTTCGTGTCTATCTCCTGTCTGTCTCTGATACTTTCTTCAAGCACCGTTGCCTGAATAATGCCGCAGCACTGACTTATACGACACTTTTTGCTGTAGTGCCGATGATGACGGTTACCTACAGCATGTTATCGGCTATTCCTTCTTTCCAGGGGGTAGGCGAGATGGTGCAGAGTTTTATATTCAGTCACTTTGTTCCGACAGCGGGCGAGGTAATCCAATCATACCTTTCCAGTTTTTCTCAACAGGCGCGAAAGTTGACCGGAGTGGGTGTTGCTTTTCTGGTGGTCACAGCATTCATGATGCTCAGGACCATTGATGGTGCCATTAATCAGATCTGGCAGGTGGACAGGGTTCGCCGGGGCATTACCGGCTTTCTGCTCTACTGGGCGATTCTCAGCATGGGACCTTTCCTGATTGGTGTTGGTTTTGTGCTGACATCATATCTGGCATCTCTGAAGCTCATAGCTGATACCACTGCCTTTCTTGGGGTTGATCAGTGGCTGTTGCGATTGACTCCCATCCTGCTGAGCAGCATTGTTTTTACTTTGCTCTACATGGCTGTACCCAATCGGCGTGTGCCCTTTCGTCACGCTTTTACAGGAGCTCTGGTCGTGGCTATTCTTCTTGAGCTGGCAAAGAGTGGTTTTGCTCTGTTTATTACTCTGTCACCGTCGTATCAATTAATCTACGGTGCTTTTGCGGCTGTTCCCGTGTTCCTGTTATGGATTTATTTAAGTTGGATACTGGTTCTCTTTGGTGCGGTACTGGTCAGGAGTTTTGCTTTATCCAATCAAACCCGTAATGAATCACTTCCACCCTTGCTGGGGGTTTTGGTGGTTCTAAATGGATTTAATGAGCAGTTTCAGAAAGGGTTGAGTTTCAAGTTGAGGCAGCTACATCAGAGGGGGTGGAATCTTTCACTTGAGGATTGGGAGCTTTACACCAGTTACCTGCTGGAGCAGGGCGTTATCAGTAAAAATGATCTGGGTGAAATGATACTGGCCAGGGATCTTAGGCACCTTGAACTCAATACTATGTGTCAACGACTTCCCTGGTCTTTCCCATCGGATCAGCAGCTGGAGTCTGTTGAGACTCTGAACAAGCCCGAATGGTATGGTCAACTGGTGGATCGACTGAAACAGTTGAATGAAAAGCAGAGAGCTGTACTCGATTGTCATCTTGATGACCTCTTTATCGAATGTTGAAAATAATGAACCTGGCAGCCTGTCGGACTTAAGCGTCCGTAGCGAGGATTGCAATAAATGTAATCGGTTATAGCCGCTCGCCAGAATCACAGGAATCAGGGCAGACCCCGGAGAGAGCGGTAACGGCCTGATGATCTGAATCGTCTGTTCAGTTTCAAAACCGGTCTGTTTTTCAGGCCGGTTTTCTTATGTTTGGAAAACAAAGTAGCAGGTTTGTTAGCTTCATGCTGGAAAGCTCAAATCCGAGGGGCTTCCGGACGACTTTATGAGGCATTCCAGCTAGAATCAAAACAAACTCATTATTGGATCTGATGGCAATGCGACTATTTTTTTTTCGACTCTTCCCGCTGTTACTGGCCAGTCTCTTTCTGTCAGCCTGTACTAAGCCGGATTTGACCGATACCCAGGGAAAAGGTGTTTTTCTCAAGGCTGACAAAGCTCAGTGGACCGTTATAAACATCTGGGCCCATTGGTGTGGTCCCTGTCGTGAAGAGGTTCCGGAGCTGAACGCTTTGGCCAGGGAAGGACAAATTCGGGTTCTCGGGTATGATTTCGATAACAGTCAGGGAGAAGAGCTGGTAAAAAAAGCTAAAAATATGGGCATACAGTTTCCTGTTCTTACCCAGAGTCCGCTGGCGCTGCTGGAGACCAAAACCCCTCAGGTATTGCCTGCGACAATGATTTTGAATCCACAGGGAAAGCTGATAGAAGTACTATATGGACCTGAGACGAAGGATAGCCTGAAAAAGAAAATTCGGGCATTGATGAATAAGGTTAATGCAAATGGCTAATGAATGCAGACGCGCACTGATTGAAGGAAGAGTGCAGGGCGTTTGGTATCGTGGCTCCACCCAGCAGGAAGCCAGAAAACTGGGTGTCACCGGCTGGGCAAAAAATCTGCCAGATGGAAGGGTTGAAGTTTTAATGTGTGGTGAACAGAAGGAGCTCGACGAGCTGGTGGCCTGGCTGCATAAAGGTCCTCCTATGGCTCGGGTTACTGATGTCAGTGTTTCCAGTGAGCCTGAACAGTTGTTCTACGACTTTACAACCGGTTAATCAAGTGATGGCATGGCCGGAGCAACGGGTTCAGTCTCAGTCATTTCTCCAGTGGCGATCCCAGTTCTTGTACACTCGCTCAGGATACCAGGTTTTACCGAGGCTGCCATTGTAACGGGCCAGTGCCCGGGTCAGGTTGCCTTTTTCCTTTTCCAGATAATAACTGAGAATATGGCTACCGTATTTCAGATTAGTCTCTACGTCGGTCAGGTTATCCTGTGGGCGACCAATGACGTTTTTCCAGAATGGCATAACCTGCATCAGGCCCTGGGCTCCGGCAGAAGAAACAGCAAACCGGTCAAAAGAGGATTCTGTCTGTATTAATGCCAGCACCAGTTCGGGGGAGAGCTTTGCCGCAGTGGCCTTCTTGTGAATTTTTTTGAGTAGCTCCAGTCGCTGTCGCTGACTCTGTTGCTTCATAAATGGCTTTAGCCGGCTGGACATATCGACCAGCCAGACTTCTGCCTCGAAACGATCGGAAAAGCTCTCGGTGGTGCTGAGTGCTTCTTCCAGATAGATTCTCAGGCCTTCATCCACTTTTTGTTGACTCCAGCCGATTGCAGGAGTCAGCAGAAGTGTGAGGATGAAACCCGTGATCAGGTTGTTTTTATTATAAAACGACGGCCGTTTGATAATCGGTTCAGGCCAGGCGTTCCTTAAGAAAGTCTGAAATTTCACTGAGTGCCAAGTCTTCGCGATCCGCTGTCCTGCGGTATTTGTATTCTACCTGACCGTTCGCCAGTCCTCTATCACTCAGGACTACCCGGTGTGGAATGCCGATCAGTTCCATGTCGGCAAACTTGACGCCGGGACTGGCCTTTCGATCATCCAGAAGGACATCGTAGCCTGCTTCAGTCAGTTCCTTGTAGAGGTTTTCGGCGGCTTCACGGACGGCTTCAGACTTCTCAATCTTCAGGCCAACAATGGCGATCTGGAAAGGCGCAATGCTTTCGGGCCAGATGATTCCGCGATCATCATGATTTTGTTCAATGGCGGCAGCGACGACACGGGAAACCCCCAGACCATAGCAACCCATCGCCATAGTCACGGCTTTTCCGTTTTCATCCAGTACGGTAGCATTCATGGACTCTGAGTATTTGGTGCCCAGTTGAAAAATATGGCCAACTTCGATACCACGTTTGATTTCCAGAGTGCCCTTACCGCACGGGCTCGGATCACCTTCTACAATGTTTCTCAAATCGGCGATGCGGTCGAAAGAGGCGTCTCTTTCCCAATTGATCCCAAAATGATGTTTGCCATCCAGGTTGGCTCCTGCACCGAAGTCAGACATGACCGCAACCGTGCGATCAACAATGCAGGGGATTTTGATGCCAACCGGGCCCAGTGAGCCGGGTCCGGCGCCCATGATGGGTTTGATCTCTTCTTCTGTTGCAAAGCGCAAAGGTGCTGCAACTTCAGACAGTTTTTCTGCTTTGATTTCATTCAGCTCGTGATCACCGCGAACTATCAGGGCAACGAAGTCTGCTTCCGCTTCTTCGTCTGCCGCGACAATCAGAGTCTTGACCGTTTTCTCTATAGGGAGGTTGAACTGCTCAACCAGGTCAGCGATAGTCTTTGCTGCGGGGGTGTCGACCAGACGCATGTCCTCGGAAGGAACTGCTCTTTCGTGGGCAGGTGCCAAGGCCTCTGCTTTTTCAATGTTGGCCGCGTAGTCACTCTGGTCGCTAAAAACGATGGCGTCTTCACCGGATTCGGCCAGTACATGAATTTCGTGTGAGGCACTGCCTCCGATGGAGCCTGTATCCGCTTCCACGGCTCTGAAATTGAGGCCCAGACGGGTAAAGATGCGGTTATAGGTGTCGTGCATATTTGCGTATTCACGACCAAGGCATTGGTGATTGGTATGGAATGAATAGGCGTCCTTCATAATGAACTCTCTACCACGCATCAGGCCAAAGCGGGGGCGGATTTCATCACGGAATTTGGTTTGGATCTGGTACAAATTTATAGGCAGCTGTTTGTAGCTGCTGAGGGTGTCACGAACCATATCGGTGATGACTTCTTCATGAGTAGGACCGATTACGAAGTCTCGCTGATGGCGGTCTTTAAATCTGAGCAGCTCAGGACCAAACTGATCCCAACGGCCGGTTTCCTGCCAGAGTTCAGCCGGTTGTACGGCAGGTAGCAAGACTTCCTGTGCGCCAGAGCGGTTCATCTCTTCACGAACAATGTTCTCGACCTTCTGGAGAACGCGCAGACCCATGGGCATCCAGCTGTAGAGTCCGGATGCCAGTTTACGGATCATACCTGCTCGCAGCATCAGCTGGTGACTGACGACGACGGCATCAGAAGGTGTTTCCTTGAGGGTAGAGATCAAGGATTGACTAGTACGCATGTGCTCAGTTATCCGATTATCAAAACGCAAAGGCCGCATTTTACTACGGTTGTCCAGAGACGTCATGACGTTGAGCGAATCACAGTCGAATTTCACCAACAGGTTGGTTATAGTGCTGCGAATTATTACTGGCAACTCGGCTAAACCGGAGTAAATTATGAGCGAATTTCAGCTGGATAACAGACTGGAGGAAGACTGCTTTGTCATGGGGGATCTCCCCCTTTGCCGAGTTTTGCTGATGAATGACAATCAGTATCCCTGGCTTATTTTGGTGCCCAGAGTGGCAGGGGTTCACGAAGTCTTTCATCTTGATGAAGAACAGCAGTTGCAGTTGGCTTGTGAGTCGTCACTGACGGCTGCAATTCTGAGTGATGTTTTTGAGGCCGATAAGATGAATGTGGCGGCACTGGGTAATACGGTTAAACAGCTGCATGTTCATCACATTGTTCGCTATGAAAGTGATGCTGCCTGGCCAAACCCGGTTTGGGGCAGGTTGCCAGCTAAGCCCTATGATAAGGGGCAGGTCAGTGAGATCAAAAAAAAGCTGGAATCACTGTTCAGTTGTTTTGAATGAATGGGGTGTTTGAAATGAATGAGGAACTGATTGAGCTGCAGACCCAGGTCAGCTTTCAGGAAGATACCATTGCCCGGCTTAATGAAGTCGTGACCCGTCAGCAGCAAGAAATTGATAGCCTGAAACAGGAGATGACTCAGCTGAAAAAGCAATTAATGGCCATGGCCAGTTCTCAGTTGGAAAAGCAGGAGGAGAGTGCGCCTCCACATTATTAATCACGGCCTGACGCGAACGGGGGGCAGGGGGGGGCGGCCCCGTTCATTAGAGGTGTGTTGATCTCAGTGACCTTTGGGAGCAGCGATAACGTCTTCTGCCTGAAGCCCCTTATCCTTCTCCACCACGATAAATTCTACCCTTTGCCCTTCAGACAGGGTCCGGTGACCTTCTCCACGAATGGTACGGTAGTGAACGAAAACGTCTTCACCGTTATCCCGGGTAATAAAGCCGAAGCCCTTTGAAACGTTGAACCATTTGACGGTGCCTGTCTCTCTGCCGGAATCCATGATTTCCACCGGGCTTGTGGGATTAAGGGATTTCAGGTTGATTGCGACGTGCAACAGGACACCGGTCACAAGGAGCAGTGAGGATGGAGTTTCAGGTGTCTGGTGAGAAAACATCGCCCAGCCAATGAGCGCAGTCGCGGCAATCAGCATGAATGAAGCCAGTGCCTGCACGTAGGATTTCTTGCAGCGATAGACTGTCAGATAGCAGCCAAGGCAGAGGTGAATGAGTGCAGCGGTTAGTAACAGCATGGTGGCTGAAGCAATAGCCAGTGCACTACCGAGCAGCGCGTTAAGGATGGACCCTTCCACAATGAGTGCTGTCAGTGAAAGGATGCCTAAGATCATGTGGATAAATTTAAGATGTTTCAAGTACTGAGTCCTTTTGGTTGTTATCTATGTGACTGAAAAAATTGCGGATATCCGGCACGACTGCATGGATGCAGGAGCTAGACCAATGTGGGAGTAATTGCCGCAAAGGGCGGTCTATTCTCGTTCTGGCTCCTGCATACATCAACAAAGTTTTTTGTTGCAAGGCATCAATGAAGTGACTGCCTCCCGAAATGATGAGAATGCTTTGAAATCAGTAATGCGCTCAATTCATTGCGCATGCAAACGGGGCAACAAAAAACCACAGCGTAACTCTGCTGTAAGGATTAATGTAACGCCATTGTGCTTCTATCTCAAACTCTTTCTACGCAGCGTATATAGAGGGTTATAGCAATGCTTAAAGGGTGCAAAAAAAGACTACCACTGTAAAAAATCACTTGTTATAGTGATTTCAGATGTTTCAAAAGTCTGGTTTTACAGGCTCTCTGAGGTTAGGGAAGTTGAATGTCCGATATTTTGGACTTGCCTCGTGAAACATTCAATCAGCCTGGTGAAGTGGCAGATCGCAATCCGCTGGTGCGGAACAACCTACAGGGAAAAACCATCAGGAGAGTAATTGTATGGCAGCGAAGAAAGCCGCAGCTATCAAGGATAAGTACAGTAAAACCCAGATTCTTGCTGAAATCTCAGAGAGTACCGGTTTGAGTCGTAAAGAAGTTGGGGCTGTGCTGGATGAACTGGGAATACTGGTTGAACGTCATATCAAGAAGCGGGGCTGTGGCGAGTTCACTCTTCCGGGACTGCTCAAGATCGTGACCAGAAAAAAACCTGCTCAGAAAGCCAAGAAAGGCGTACCTAACCCATTTAAGCCTGGCGAGTTAATGGATGTGCCTGCCAAGCCGGCCAGTATACAGGTCAAGGTGCGTCCTCTGAAAAAGCTTAAGGAATACGCCGCTTCGTGATGACGCTGGCATCGATTCTCTGAGTTTTTTCAGTCCGTCAAGGGGGGTAGAAAGCCTCCCTTTTTTGCGTCTGAAGTATTCGTTCGCGACGATTACTTTTTAATGGTGTGTTGATTTAAGTCAGTTCACCGTTTTCTTCAGGCAACAAAAAAGCCCCTGCTAGTGCGGAGGCTTTATAAGGTCGGTCTTTTGAAGATCGGATCAGAAGACAGCGACGTTGTACTTCAGGATGACGCGTGTGTCGGTCTTGACAACATCATCTACGCCTTTGGCTTCGACAGTATTGTTCGCGTATCTCAGGCGGGCAGTCAGACCTTCAACCTGAGGAATGGCGTAATTAATGTCCAGGTTGTACTCAGTTTCGTCCTCAGACTTTGCCTCACCCATGACGTAAATACCCTTGACACTCAGACCGTCAACGATGCCTTCAAAGTCATAACCTGCAGAGAAGCCCCAGGCTTTTTGACCATTGCTGTTGAAGTCAGAGATCTGGATGGAGTTATAACCGAAGTGACCGGTGTCATCGTCACCGCCTTCCCAGCCGAACTTGTAGGCACCTAAGTCTGTGCTCTCAACTTTGGTGTAAGCAACGCCAAAGTCAGCCTGCCCTACACCAGCAGATACTTTAAGACCATAAGTGTATTGGCCCTTGTCTCCGGTTGCTGGTTTGCTGTCGCCGGTGAGATCGACTTGGCCATATTGACCAGCCACACCCACTTCCACACCTTCGGCTTCAGTAGAGAAGCTGGCTTCGGTCAGGAGTTTCTCGGCAAAATTGCTCTGGCTGGCATAGTCGGCACTCAATTCAAGACCATTGCCAAAGTCGTAGGCGCCACCCAGCGTTTTTACAGCTTCACTGCTTCCGTTAACTTCGTAATCTTCAAAGCCTGACTCAGTTTTACCATTACCTTTGGTAATCCAGGCAGCATGAGCTGACAAACCGGATACAGTAATATCTGTATAAAAACCTTCACTAAGGCTTGGCAGTACACGGCTGTCAGAGTCGTTAACCAGTGGGGTATCCAGGAACATGCGTCCGTATTTCGCTACACCCATGTCAAACAGGTTAAACTTGATTGCGTAAGCTGTTTTGCCGTAGCTTTTAGAATCGCCATCGCTGTCGACCCTCAGCAGACCAGGATTGCCAACAAAATCGTCAATGTTGGAAGCGCCAAGCTTTATTGAATAATGTCCACTCAGATCCAATCCAACAATGTTTTCAAAGTAGCCGGAAGAGAAGTCAAGACGAACGCCCTGTGCCCACTGAGAATTGGAAGAATCGGCAGAACCATCGTCCTTAGTTTTAGTTTGGGAGAAGTTGCGCAGCTCCAGATTCAGGCTTGAGTCGTCCAGAAAAGCATTAGCCTGAGCAGAAGTAGCCATAAAGATGGCAGCACTCAGTGCACTGATTTGTGCAAGTTTCATTAGTGTTCAGCTCCTTGCTGTATTCGATGTGTGTTCTTCTAGCCCTGGTTTCAATATCCTTGTACTGCTTGGACGGAATGTACTGCGAAACCTCCCCATAGGGCTAAGAGTGATTCTTATACAATCCTGAACAGGATGCAACAGGGTTTAGAAAAATCTCACATCTTTTGTACTAGCGTTAAGCGGGCCCGCATCCTTGTCTGATAAAGCCATCCAGCATTCCCACCCCTAAAGACATTGACTGTTTGTTCTCCTCAGAGGTGAACGTCAATCATGCCCTCGTATCCATAATAATTGTCGCGGAAATTGCGCAAGAATATCATTCTGCACATCTCCGGCAACGCCCTTGAAATCTCCCGAACCAACCTAAATGTAGCTACATTCAATCAGCCAGCGCGCCAGCAGAAAGAGACGCAATGCCTACAGAAGCATTCACCTTGGTTATAACGTCAGGTTTCATTGGACAGAACCCTCGTGTTTCCTGAGGTTTAATAGAATTTTATAAACACTCAGAGATAACCCTTGGGTATAACTCCTGCAAAAATGTAGACCTGATGTTATTAGGCTCGGTCGATTTGATTCAGTGTTTAGGCAACATGAGTACTTGAGTAAAACAGTGATCTGGTATTTTGCAAATTATCTTAATGAATAAAAAATTGTTCTTTTAATTTCTTTTTATTGATTGAACAAGACTAATGAATGAAAGGCAGTAAAAAATGAATGTTTATAATGAATTGAGATCATTTACTTTTCAGGGATGAATTATGAGCAGCTTGCAGCGAAACGCTGAAGAAGGAAAAGACCTCTGGCTGGCTTATTTAAAACAGGGCGGGACAATACGTGAATTGAGAGGGCTGAATCAAGATCAGATGGAAGCCATCTACCAACTTGGATTCAGTTATTTCGGCATTGGTCACTATGCAGAAGCTCTCAAAGTCTTTCGTTATCTGGCTCTTCTGGATCATCACAGTCCTCGTTACTATCTGGGAATAGGGTTGGCTCTTCACCATTTAAATCAGGATGCTGCTGCAATACCCGCACTGAATTATGCCGAAAAGCTGGATAACAGAGACCCTCGTCCATCCATTTGTATGACAGAGTGCTTTATTCGTCTGAAAAATCGCAAACTGGCGGTTAAAGCGTTGGCAAATGCCGCGAAAATTCTGAAATCTTCCAAAGGTTGGGAAGAGCAGCGAAAACAGGCTAAACAATTAAAACACTATCTGATAGAACCTTCAGGGAGGAAGTGACTATGAACCCAGTCGATCCCAATTCCGGAGTATCCCAGACCCCTGTGCAACAGGGCGGGCAAGCATCTCAAGCTTCAAATCAGGGTCAGGTAAGCCAAGGATTCAGCAGCTCGAACTCGGTTTCCAACTCTGCAAACAGTAATAATGGTCAGGCGGTCAGTGTTAGCCCGGATCAGCCTGGCGCTTCTAATGCAGACAGTCGCGACTTTCTTCAAAGAGCCTTTGACGCAAGAATGGATGGCTTCAGGGCAGCAGTGCATGAATTCAATCGTCGTTTCGATGCCCGGGATATAGATATTAATGATACCCAGTCACTCATTCTTATCATTAAGGGAATGATCAGTGATACTCAGGCTATGGTCAGTGCTGCATCGATCGATCAGACCTTCAGTAACAGGGTTTATGAACAGAGCAGGAGGCAAGACAGTGCAGCTACTGCCCACTCTCTTAGAGGGAATATTCGATCCAGAACCGAGGATTTAACGGACAAAACGGCTCAGCGTAATTCCTATGTCGAAGACTTGGTAAACAAGACCTTGTATAAAAGCCTGAAATTGCAAGAATTGGCCAGTGCTCAGTCCAATCAGGCCGCTAACAACCAAGCTGGTAACAATTATTCCGGTAACAATTATGCTGGCAGTCATGCCGGTAACAATTATGCTGGTAACAACAACAGCAGCAGCAACAACAACCTAGTGGACAGGTTGACGGCTGAAATAACCTTGCTTGAGCATCAAATTGCAGGCATTACCTCAGAAATTAATACTCTGAGCGGGCAGATCCAAACATTGCAAACCAATAATGCCACAGATCATGCCGCTTTGCTCAAAGCCAACAGGCAGCTGAACTCAGTGACGGAAGAGTTTGTTCGTGTTAACAGTCTGCTGGGGCGAATTCGTCAGAGGTTCGATCCTGCCGCATTGAAAACCGGTGAAGAAGGTGTGCAAACCGTCAAAGAGCTCGAACAGAGGGAACAGAAAGATCAGGTCAGGGAGTCCAGAAAGCGCGAGCAGAACAAAGATGGAATAAAATCTCTGGATAAAGAGCTCAGAAGAGACGAGGTCCGGCTGGAGGAAAACCAGATTGAACGTGATGAAGGCGTTGATCAGTACCTCTCCGCTGAAGATATGGAGACGCTGCGACGGGTGTTCTCACCCTCTGACCCTGCTGAGCTGAGAATTGCTGCTCAGCGCCTTGATGATCAACCACAGGCAAGAAACTTTCCTGCAGCCGGGGAGGGGTTCGCTATTGCTCTGAATAGTGCTCATTCAGAAAAAGCACTTGAAGATGCAGCCAACCCCGCGGCAGAGACTCACCGGGGTGATAACCTCAGTTTTGAGGGTGCAAGCAATCCGCAGATTTTTGCCCGTCTCTGGATGGAAGCCAAGCTGGAAGAAGGTGAAGAAACCCAGGATATGAAAGAAGATCACCTGGATGAAGTGGCTGAGAATGTGGATACCCAACGCAAGAGTGTTGCCGAGCATCTGCAGGATTTCGAATCGATTCCTCTGGAAGTCGCTGAGTCGCTGGAAAAACAGCAGGAGGCAGCTATCCAAATCAGTAAAAGTAATCGAGTTTGAAAGCAGGAGGGGAGGGACTTCCCTCCCTGGCCTTTCGGAAAGTCTGCTACAGCTGTTGAAAATATCCCTCATCCTGTTTCCATTTCCTGTCTATAGGCCCCGAGACTATCTGGTGAAAATCAAGGGTTCAGGTATAATGCCCCAGTTCTGACAATGGCAAACAAAGGATAGACAGATTCAATGCCGATCTACGAATATCAGTGTGGAAGTTGCGGTGATGTGCAGGAAGTGATTCAGACTTTCAGCGATGCGCCTCTGACCGACTGTGGTGTCTGTGGTGAACCTGAATTGACAAAACTGTTGAGTGCACCGGCCTTCAGGCTGAAAGGCGCTGGCTGGTACGAAACAGACTTCAAGAGTGGCAATAAGAAGAATCTGTCCTCCAATGATCATCAGGGCCCTGCCAAGGGCTCGAGCGGCCCTGCAGCCGCCAGTGAATAATTCGGTTATTTGAGCACTGAGGTTGTTTTACCCGGAGTGACTCAAAACCATACATTCAGGCACAAAATTTCTGATAATTCTGTGCTGAACCTGAATAGCTCCCCAGTTTCGAGGTATCTTATGCGCAGCCATTATTGCGGCGAACTGAATCTCTCCCATGACGGGCAGGAGGTTACTCTTTGTGGATGGGTACACCGCCGTCGCGACCATGGTGGTGTGATCTTCCTGGATATGCGTGACCGTGAAGGCATCGCCCAGGTAGTTATTGATCCCGACACCGAAGAGGCTTTTGCCCTTGCCGATAAAGCACGCAGTGAATACGTGCTGAAAATCACCGGATTGGTTCGTCCTCGTCCGGAAGGGACTGTAAACACCAACATGGGCACCGGTGAGATTGAGGTGTTGGGTAAGCAGGTAGACATCCTGAACGAAGCCCAGACACCTCCTTTCCAGATCGAAGGCTACACCGATGTGGGTGAAGAAGTTCGTCTTAAAAACCGTGTTGTTGACCTGCGCCGTCCGGAAATGCAGGAAAAAATGATCCTTCGCAGTAAGCTGACCAGTGCCGTACGCAGCTTTATGGATGAGCACGGCTATCTGGATGTCGAAACGCCTGTTCTGACCCGTGCTACCCCGGAAGGTGCCCGTGACTACCTGGTGCCCAGTCGTACCCACGAAGGTAAGTTCTTCGCGCTGCCTCAGTCTCCTCAGCTGTTCAAGCAAATGCTGATGGTGGCAGGTTTTGACCGCTACTACCAGATCGTAAAATGCTTTCGTGACGAAGACCTGCGTGCTGATCGTCAGCCAGAATTTACTCAGATCGATATTGAGACCTCCTTTATGGATGAGTCCCCGATCATGGAAATGGCTGAAGACCTTATTAAGAGCACTTTTAAGAAAGTGGGCGGTATTGAGTTGGGCGAATTCCCGCACATGACTTATGCACAGGCCATGAACCTGTATGGTTCTGACAAGCCGGACCTGCGTATCCCGCTGGAGCTGCTGGATGTGGCTGATCTGATGGCCGGAGTTGAATTCAAGGTCTTCAAAGGACCGGCTGAAGATCCGAAAGGGCGTGTAGCTGCTCTGAAAGTTCCCGGTGGTGCTGAACTGTCCCGTAAGCAGATCGACGACTACACTCGGTTTGTCAGCATTTACGGTGCCAAAGGTCTGGCCTGGATCAAGGTTAACGAAATTGAAAGTGGCGCCAATGGCCTGCAATCTCCGATCATCAAGTTCCTGGGCGACGATGTCACCATGAAGATCATGGAGCGACTGGATGCCAGGAATGGCGATATCGTCTTCTTTGGTGCTGATAAAGAGAAGGTGGTTAACGAAGCCCTGGGCGCGTTGCGCTGCAAGATCGCTGCTGACCTGAATTTGTACACGAAAGAATGGGCGCCACTGTGGATTGTCGACTTCCCGATGTTTGAAGAAGCAGACGACGGTGGTTTGACTGCACTGCACCATCCTTTCACAGCCCCAACGACTTCACCTGAAGAGTTGGAAGCTAATCCTGCGGAAGCTTTGTCCCGTGCTTATGACATGGTTATCAACGGTTACGAAGTGGGTGGTGGCTCTGTTCGTATTCACAATCAGGAAATGCAGCAGACGGTATTCCGCATCCTGAAGATTGAGGAACAAGAGCAACAGGAGAAGTTTGGCTTCCTGCTGGACGCTCTGAAATACGGTGCGCCTCCCCACGGTGGTCTGGCGTTTGGTCTGGACCGTCTGGTTATGCTTTTGTGTGGTACCGATAACATTCGTGACGTTATTGCCTTCCCGAAAACTCAGTCTGCTGCGTGTCTGCTGACTCAGGCTCCGGGTGAAGTGGATGCTGGCCAGCTGCGCGACCTGAACATCCGTATTCGTCGCGATCCGGCGTCTGCAACCAGTCACTGATCAATCCATAAAGCGTCTGCGACACACAAAGCGTCTGCGACACACAAAGCGTCTGCGACACATAAAGCGTCTGCGACCATTTCATAAATTGTTTAAGGCCGGTTTTTACCGGCCTGTTCAAGAAAAGATAAAGGGTATTTTCTATGGCAGGTCATAGTAAATGGGCCAATATCAAGCACCGTAAGGCGGCACAGGACGCCAAGCGTGGCAAAATCTTCACCAAGATCATTCGTGAGCTGGTGGTAGCAGCCAAGCAGGGCGGTGGTAATATCGAGGACAACCCCAAGCTGCGTCAGGTGGTTGACAAGGCTCTGGGGGCCAATATGACCCGTGACACCATCAACCGGGCCATTGCTCGTGGTGCCGGTGGTGATGACGATTCCAATATGGAAGAAGTCATCTACGAAGGTTACGGTGCTGGCGGTATCGCAGTTCTGGTGGAATGCCTGACAGACAACCGTAATCGTACCGTTGCAGAAGTACGTCACGCATTCTCCAAGCACGGTGGCAATCTTGGCACTGACGGGTCTGTTGCTTATCTGTTTGAGCGCAAGGGGCAGATCTTTTTCGAACCGGGCCTGGATGAAGACACTCTCATGGAAGCCGCTCTTGAAGCTGGCGCTGAAGACGTTGTGACTAACGACGATGGTTCCATTGAAGTAGTCACTGATTGGACTGAGTTCATGGCAGTAAAAGAAGCCATAGAGGTTGCAGGTCTGACGCCAGCAGGTGGCGAAGTAGCGATGATCGCTTCCACCCAGACGGAACTGGACAAAGACGGTGCAGAAAAAATCATGAAGCTGGTGGATCGTCTGGAAGATCTGGACGACGTGCAAAACGTTTACACCAATGCTGATATTCCTGCTGAAGTGATGGAGCAGCTGGGTTAAGTTATCCCTTCCTTGTGAATAGCCTCGACAGCGAAAGTATCGGGGCTTTTTTTGCTTTTACTTTTCTTGCTCTTATAAAAAATTGTCGGGCTCCCGCTTCTATATAAAAATTTTGCTGTTGCGGTGTTGCGAGTGAGGTCAAATACCGTGCAACTTGATCACAATGGTTTCATGCTTTAGTTCTGGAAATACCTGCCCGGCAGACACATGAGTGAATGCCCAGACGTTGAACCCTATCAGTAGCATAAACAATACGACAATGATGCCAGTGATAATCAATAATGTTTTTAGTAGATCGGGCATTGATTGTTTCCGGATCTTCTTGTGGAGTAAAACCGTCTTGAGCAAGGGCAATGATCCTGCCAGGGTTTCACGATGAGAGCATTGCCAGAGAAATACTAAGCTGCTTCTATCGTTACTCACAGGCAAGTTTGGTAATTCAGTGTTCTTGAATTGTAAGTTTCTGATACCCAGTGGGATCACTGGTATATTGTATGAATGTACAGTATCCTTTTGACGTAATCATGATGACAGAATTCCTGTCTGTCAGATGTTTTTGGCAGGAGCTGCCGAAGTCAGTGACTCTTGGGATATATCAAACAGCTGTCATGGAAAATCGCGATATCCGACTTGAGAATACATTCTGAATGGCCATCCTAATGGGGATAGATCCGGGATCAAGAATTACCGGCTATGGATTAATTGAAGAAGTAGGTAATAAAACACATTATGTGGCTTCCGGGTGTATTCGCATCCGGGAAGCGCCTTTGCCTGAGCGATTGCAGCAGATCTATGAAGGTATCAGTACTCTGATTGAACGTTACACCCCACAGTCAGTGGGTGTCGAACAGGTGTTCATGTCCAGGAATGCCGATTCGGCACTGAAGCTGGGGCAGGCCAGGGCGGCGGCTATTGTGGCTGTGGTCAATCATAATCTTGAGGTGTCGGAGTATTCTGCCCGGCAGGTCAAGCAGGCGGTGGTTGGCAAAGGTTCTGCGGATAAGTACCAGGTAAAGCACATGGTGAAGTCTATCCTTGACTTGAATGATACTCCTCAGGCTGATGCCGCAGACGCCCTGGCAGTTGCTCTTTGTCATGCTCATACCCGCTCCAGTCTGGTCAGAATGGCAGGTGCTACAGGTACCCGACGTCGTCGTCTCACGGGGCAGGCTTAGTTTGGGTGGACGCAAAGGTGAAAGGAAGCGATGCAAAACACCAGGTCTACAATCTGTTGCGGCGTATAGATTTTCTTCAATGCTTTCCAGTTTTCTATACCTATGATCTGTTCTTTGTAGAGTTCTTCAGTGGTTTTCAGTAACAGGCGCTGGCGGTTGTCCCAGCCCGGTGCCAGGAGACCGCGAGCAACCATTTGTACATCACTGGCTTTCAGACCGGTGTCCAGAGCACATTGAGCAATGTCCGGGATCAGGTGTCTGGTATTACAGAGGTAGGCACTTCGAAGAGCAACCAGAGCCCGATCTCTCATAGGAAGGCTGGTATAGCCCTGTATATAGCCGGTGAAACTGCGAACAGGCTTATCGAGCTTAGGTGAATTTGCTATTCGCTCCGGAGGGGCCTCCACCAACAGAGATTTCTGTGACTGGATGAAAGGGATAGGAATAGCCCCGCCGGTCACAGCGGGATGGTATTCACTGGCCAGACCAGCCTTAGGAAGGATTTGCCAGAGTACTCCCAAAAATGTGCGAAGTCTCCTCATGAGGCCGCTCCTTCAGGCTGTTGGATTGATGTCTCTCAGTGATTAGAGAAGAGCAATCCTCAGGAGTTCATGGTTCTCAGCGTATTGTTAGGTGTTCTGACTACATGGTCAGAAAATAAAAAATTTGGGAAACGACATGATTGGAAGAATTCGGGGTCTTCTGGCTGACAAACAGCCTCCTCATTTGCTGATCGAAGCCTATGGTATCGGGTATGAACTGGAAGCTCCGATGTCGGTTTTTTATAAATTGCCGGAAGTGGGTCAAGAAGTCGTTTTGTACACCCACTTTGTCGTGCGTGAAGATGCTCAGCTTCTCTACGGCTTCAGCAGTCGTGATGAACGGGAATTGTTCAGAACCCTGATTAAGGTCAATGGAGTAGGTCCCAAGCTTGGACTGACCCTTTTGTCAGGTATTGAAGCTGATGCATTGGTACGCTGTGTAAAGGAGGGAGACAGTGCCACACTGGTCAAGCTGCCGGGTGTGGGTAAGAAAACAGCCGAGCGGCTGATTATTGAAATGAAAGATAAGCTGGATCGTTGGCAGTCAGCGCCCCTGTTGGAAGAAAAGCCTTTGATTGTTGGTGGGGAAATGGCTGCCGCAGCACAAGATATTGAACAGGAAGCCGTCAGTGCATTGGTGGCTCTGGGTTACAAGCCTCAGGAAGCCAGCAAAATCATTGGCAGATTGTTCAAGGACGGTATGACCAGTGAAGAGCTGATTCGTCAGGCTCTGAAAAGTATGATCTGATGCTTCCTCACATTATCTGGAAGGAGAGACACGGGAGTCTCACCTGTTTGTCTGGTTGACAGTTTTCCGGATGAGCTTGCTGACCGAGTCAACGCAAATGATTGCAGCAGCCAGCCAGATAAAGCTATAGCTTAACCACTGCTGTGCGTTGAAGCCTTCTCCCAGGACAGTCACAGCTACGACGAAGATCAAAGCAGGCTCCAGGTAGCACAACAGACCAAACGAGCTGACAGACAAGTGTCTTGAGGCGTTGATGTAACAGATCAGTGACAGGCTGCAGAGCAGTCCCAGACCTGGCAGCAGATACCACAGAGTGGCGGACTGGGTCAGGTGTTGCATAAAGCTGTGATCGCTCATCAGTATGAAAATACTGGCTGGAAGGAACAGCAGGTGCTCAAACAGCAGAGCGGGCAGGGTGTCGACCTTTAATGGCTTGCGAATGATGAAATATACCGGATAAAGACCGGCCACTGCCAGGCTGACCCAGGGTAAAGAGCCCTGTTGCCAAATCATGGCAAGCACACCCAGTGAGGCGAACCCCATGGCAAAGTATTGAGTCTTGTTGAGTCGCTCGCCAAATACCAGTTTGCCGGTTAATGCCAGAGTCAGTGGCAGCAAGAAATAGCCAAGGGACAGATCTCGGGTTTTGTCATTCACAGGGCCCCAAACAAACAGCCACCACTGAAAGCCTACTATTAATCCGCCAAGAGATAGCATCAGGACAGTTTTACGGCAAAGAAAAATAGCCCTGAAGCCCTGCAGCCGATCCATATGATTACAGACCACTGTCAGACAGGCGGCACTGAAAACAATCCGGCTCCAGAACAGGGTATTTCCGGACAGTTCAATAAATTGTACATAGACGGGCACAAGCCCGAACATCATGGAGGCCAGAACCGAGTTAGTCAGGCCTTTTCCTGAAACAAAATGTGTATTCATCCTGAGTACTTCCTTTAATCAGAATTGAAAAACAGGGTGCTTGGGAGTCCATTGACCTTTAGCTGAAAAGGCATCGCACCCACCGGTATCTCAATGCCACGGCTGCAGCTTGGACGATTAAAAATAGCGTTTTGTTCCCAATGCTGCATTATTTTTTTAACAGACCGGAGATGGTACGCTGAGAGTACTGGTAAATGAGTTAGAAAATGATTGAAGCAGATCGATTGATATCCTCCTCGGAAAGCCCTTTGGAAGAGGTGATGGATCGGGCTATTCGCCCGGTAAAACTGGCTGATTATGTAGGGCAGCCAAAAGTCAGGGAGCAGATGGAGATTTTTATCCAGGCTGCAAGGCTTCGTAATGACGCCCTTGATCATACCCTCATATTTGGTCCTCCGGGGCTGGGTAAAACCACGCTTTCCCACATACTGGCCAATGAGATGGGTAGCAACATTCGAACTACATCTGGCCCGGTGCTGGAAAAAGCAGGTGATCTGGCGGCACTGCTGACCAATCTTGAGCCCAATGACATTCTGTTTATTGATGAGATTCACCGCCTCAGTCCGGTGGTGGAAGAAGTGCTGTATCCGGCGATGGAAGATTATCAGCTGGACATCATGATTGGTGAAGGCCCGGCGGCACGTTCTATTAAGTTGGATCTGCCTCCCTTTACCTTAATTGGAGCCACCACCAGGGCGGGCCTGCTGACATCACCACTCCGGGATCGTTTTGGTATTGTACAGAGGTTGGAGTTTTACAATATTGAGGATCTGACTCATATCGTGGAACGTTCTGCCGGAATTCTGGGGGTGGGTATTGATAAGGAAGGTGCGCAAGAGATAGCCCGGCGCTCCAGGGGAACGCCCAGAATCGCCAATCGATTACTAAGACGGGTGCGGGATTTTGCTGAAGTTAAGGGCAATGGTGTGATCCACAAGGAGACAGCCGATGCAGCACTGAATATGCTGGATGTCGATGCCAGCGGTTTTGATCATATGGACAGACGACTGCTGTTGGCCATGATCGAAAAGTTTGATGGTGGACCGGTCGGGGTAGACAGTCTGGCGGCAGCCATCAGTGAAGAGCGAGATACCATCGAAGATGTACTGGAGCCTTATCTTATTCAACAAGGCTATATGATGAGAACGCCCAGAGGGCGTATGGTCACCAGGCACGCATACCTGCATTTTGGGCTTGATGACCAGGCAGAAGAATAAGTCCTGTTGCTTGAATTGTGGATGACTCTTTGCTGTAAACCTATATTGCCTGTGGTCATGTCCATAAAGACAACCGCAAGTCACAGTCTGGCTTCACATGTGTTGCTTGTGGTCATGCGGGGAATAATGACACTCATGCTGCCAGGAATATCTTAGCTCAGGACGTGGCGTGTTAGCCTCTGGAGCGGGTTCATTGGAACCTGTGACGAAACAGGAACCAGTGCGAAATTGTGGGAAAGTGGCGCCTTGGGCCGGGCGCCCCCATAGGAATACTCCATTGATTTCTTTTGATCAGGGGTAGTCAACCCTGACTGAGTGATCCACTAAATTAATATCCCTCCCCACGTATCCAGAGAAGGCTATCTGCGAACCCAACCGGGCTGGGGTGTCCGCAGAACGTGCGACGTCGACCCGATCGTCGAAACGAGGGAAAAATGAAAATCTCAAGGGCATGGCAGGCAATGGCTGTACTTCCCTATCCATCAGACTGGTTCTGCATACAGGACAGGTTGTATTTTCCGATAACCATCGAGTCAGGCAGTCTTTGTGAAACATATGTTTGCATTGTTCGGCAACCTTGACTTCTCTTTTGTCGAAAGCATCGAAACAAATAGGGCACTCGTCAGTCGCTTTTTGATATGGTGATGACTGATTAGATGACTGATTAGATGACTGATTATTTGGGCTGTTGGGTGGTGTGATTCCGTTCATATCTCTTCTCCTGTCTATCGTTAATTTTCAAATAGCTTATTATTTTAGATCATTGTCTATCCATTTGGTTCCCTGTGCTGTTCATGAATATTCAGTGAAGCCATTGCATTTGTGATGGCCACGAGTATTTATCCAAATGAAACTTTCATCCTGTCTGAAGGTCATAGAGTTAAACAATTTTGATGCAGTCTTTCAGATTACAGGAGTGAGATGGATTATGGATGGTCAGATTGATGGGGCAATAAACAAACGTGTTCCTGCCAGTGAGGTGCCTCACAGCAGCCTGCCAGACAGGACGTCAAAGCAGGAGTTATCGTCAAAAGAGCGGGTCGGAATCTGCAATGAGGTCACTCCCGAACTCAGTAGATCGTCACCTTCGATGACACTGCCTTACAAAGCGAGAACCGTATCCTCAACTGGCTCCTCGCTTCGCAAAACCCCTTATTCCTTTGATTTTCGTTTTGTCGCCAGTGATGATGAGATTCGACAGCTTTTAATGGCCCGGAGCGGCGATGAACATCGTGATGTCACTCTTATCTCCCACCCCGATGACCTCTCACAGGGTAATCTGGTCAGCCGACTGAGCATTTCTGACGATGGCCACCAGATTTTGCGCTCAGGCAAGCTGTTTGAAAATTCACAGCCACTCACCCTGGTGATGGATATCCGAAAGCTCACCAGCGACGATCTGCCAAAATTTAATGATCTACTGGACCCGGATAACCCCTGTCTATACGACAAAATCAGCAGGACGAAACGCTCTCTGGGTGAGCATGTTGATCTGCTTGTGGTGGCAGACCCTGCACAGTTGGCATCGGTTGGCCAGCGGGATGATGCGCCAGGCGCTGATTTCTGGCGGCGAATTAATCGACCTGAAAACACCTGGCAGTTCGATCCACAAAACGACAATGACTCAACGATGGAGATCGAGGGGGTTCCTCCGGTATTAACTGAACTCCGCAGTGCCGAAAGTGTTACAGGAAGCGTTACAGGAAGTGCTATCGAAAGTGCTATGGACGATGACAATACCGTTGTTATTGACTGCCATTCGCACACTAGCTGGCGACGGTTACTTCTGGGCGGCCCCGGAGTGGATAAACAGGGACGAATTCAGCACATCCCCGGCAAACTTGAGTCGTTGAGAGCCGGACAACGAGTGATTCTGAAAGGAGCCAACTGGCAAGACCTGGCCTTTGAGCAGGCGATTCGACAGATGTTGGCGCAAAAGAGCTTTGAGAGCAATGGGTTGCTCTGTCAGTTACCCGACGATGTCCAGTTTTATCAGATGCCGGTAGGGAATGGCGAGCTTCATTCACTGTTCCAGAGCATTTCCCACTCGGGTGAGAAAGAACTTGAGAAAAAACTGGATAATGGACCTTCCCTCAATGCATCAGGGAACCCGATCATCGTTAACCAGAGTAACATCGCGGAGTGGCTGAGCCCAATTGCCATTGCTAGAGAAGGTTATGCAGTTCCTAACACGTGTCTGTTGGAGCAGGTTAGGGCGGGGGGGGTTGTCACCGTCACTTCTCCACTTACTGAGGCATGCTGGTTTCGTTTACTGGGTTCACTGCAAACAATTCGTGAGACCACAGATTTGCAGCCGCGACTGGAGGTTGCTCATTCAAAACAGCAACCTAAATCCCTGGGGCTGGCAGAAAATGATAAGCGACTATTGACTAATACAAGTGATCACGTCGGCTTTAATACCGTCACGTATCGGCATCAAGCTCAGGCCAGTCAGTGGATCAATCACGACCAGCAAGCAACTTTGGTCATTCAGGTCAACGAACAGACCAGTCTCAGTCAGCTGTTTGATAATATCCATATCAGCTCAGAACAAAAGGCGCATTTTGGACGACGTC
>NZ_JAHHPQ010000274.1:0-3577 GCF_024606245.1 Endozoicomonas sp. SESOKO2 | reverse complement strand
GCTGTCGTCATCGTGTGCCTGTTTTTATTGCTTTTTGTCGTTATTTCGGGATTCCTTGTCGGAAAATAAGTAGCCTCATCCACGGCTTTGCTGAATATTCCGTGGATGAAGGCCAAACCTGGAAGTCAGTGGATTTGGGCGGGGCACCTGTCGAGAGGACAAAAATCCTGTCTGACTTCCAGCCCAACAAGAAAGTCAGTAGTTTCAGCACTGCATCAGAGAAGATTCATGATCTCATGAAAGGGGTTGGTTTAGCGCAACAGCAAACTCTGGCTGAAGCCTGCGGCATAAGCTTTGAGAAACTGGACAAAGCCCATGTGACAAAGAGTGCATTAACAAAAACCAATCTAAGTGCTTTAGAAATAGTAAAGAACCTTTGGGAGAAAAAAGATTTAACCAGTTTTTCCATGGGCGTCTCAGTATTGGTGTCGCAGGAGACAAAATCATTGGGCTTCTACGAACGGAAGTTGATTGGTGAAATGGCTTTTGACAATTTGAGTCAATATAGCCCAATGTCAGAGGCAGTAAGTGCAATACTGCCCGACAATGATGGCTGTAAGATCGCTGAGCTACTCAAGTCACTTCATTCAAAAATGGTTGTTCAGGCCGGAGCATGCTCCAAAGAATGGTCGAATTCTATAGTGGATATACTGAGCAACAGCGACTTAGCCAACCCTTCGGTTATTCACTTTGCCCGTGAAGCCCTGTTATCGGGTTGGCTGGACCCACTGCCAAACGATAAAAGCGATATTAAGAAGGTCCATCTATATCACGAACTATTGGTGCTTCTGGAAGGTGTCGATGAACTGAAAGTTATAGCCGCACATAGCCTGAAAAAGTGGTACCGGGAATTATTGTCAAGGGAAAAAAATAGTCAGGTATGGCGGTTGGACTATAAAAGCTTCCGGGAAAAAGAAGGTAATGCCTTTTTCATCACTCATTGTCATGATGGGTTTTCGCGATCCCTTGAAGAAAAAATAACCCACTCATCGTTACGGGCCGCCTGGACAGACGTACCCGAGGGAATTCCGAATGTAGAACGAATGCTACTGCACCATCCTGCATTTCAACAATTAAACTCGGGTAAAGCGAACCACCGCCCGGTGATTATCCTGGAGTATAAATTTGACAGACCAGTGCTTGATGAAAAAGTCGAAGCCCTGATTCAACGAAAAGCTGAAAAGAGCCCGGAACTGAAGCTGATACTGGAAAAACTCAATCAACTTCAGGTGGCGGAAGCACGATACCAGCATGAAATGAAGGCATTGGAAAGTCTCAGCGCTAGCGATGTGGATGATATGGACTATATAGAACGGGTGCGACTGTCAAAAGATCAGCGATGTAAAGCTCAAAATGAAGAATATCAGAAAAAAAAGACCGATATCGAACTACGTTATGACCTCATTCTCGAACCCCTTTGGTTGTCATCGGAGGAAAAAGAACTTCTGGATGATTTAAAACACAAATGCAGACAAGCGATTGAGCAAGCCCTCAGTCACTACCTGTATGGAGTGACACACTCGAAAGGCGGTAGCTTAACCTATTGTTGGGTCCGTGCTTTCTTCACGTCTAACGGGTGTGACAGCTATGGCGCTCATGATCCATCTTCACCAGAAGAGTTGTATGCCATGATGTCTAATATTCATAGCACCTCGTTTAGTCTATCCATTAAGGATACCTACTTAAAGCATGTACTCAACGCCAGTAACGCTGTGGTGCTCAGAGGCGATGAGCTGAAAATAATTACCGGCGAGTTTTTCAGCACCATGAATTTGAATTCGATTTGTGACTCGTTGGATGTGTCATTGAAGTCTGCCCATGATGAGTGATTCAGAATCTGTGACTTCCTACAATAGTTACGGCTAACAAACCAAACGGAACTTTCATCCTGCCTGAAGGTCGAACAACAAAGGAATTTCAATACAGTTCTTTGGATGACAGGATGGGAGATCGACTATGGATGGTCAGATTGGTGAGCAAATAAACAACTCTGTTCTTAACATTGCCGTGCCAGCCAAGAGAGCAAGGCTGGCGTTATCGTCAGAGATTGTCGCCACCTGCTCTGAGGTAACTCCCGAACTCAATAGATCGTCACCTCCGGTGACGTTGCCTGACAAAGTGAGAACTGTATCCTCAACAGATTCCCCGCTCCGAAGCGCCTCTCATTCCTTCGATTTCCGTTTTGTCGCCAATGATGATGAGGTTCGGCAGCTTTTAGTGGCCGAGACCGGCGATGAACATCGGGATGTCGCTCTTATTTCCCATCCCGATGACCTCTCACAGGCTAATCTGGTGAGCCGGTTGAGCATTTCGGACGACGGTCGCCACGTTCTGCGTTCAGGCAAGCTGTTTGAAAGTCCAAAGCCACTCACTCTGGTGATGGATATCCGCAAGCTCAGCAGTGAGGAGCTGCCAAAGTTTAACGATTTACTGGACCCGGATAACCCCTGTCTGTACGACAAAGTCAGTCAGAAGAAACGCCCCCTGGGAAAGCATGTTGCCCTGCTGGTTCTGGCAGATCTTGCGCAGTTGGCATCGGTTGGCCAGAGTGATCACGCGCTGGGAAACGCTACTCCGGGCGCTGATTTCTGGCGGCGAATTAATCGCCCGGGAAATACCTGGCAGTTTGATGCACAGTCCGGCAATGACCAAGCGATGGAGATCAACGACGTTCCTCCGGTATTAGCTGAATGTCCCAGCGCTGAAAGTGCTATGGATAACGACAATACCGTTCTTATTGACTGTCACTTGCACAGTCACTGGCGACAATTGCTGCTGGGTGGCCCCGGAGTCGATCAACAGGGGCGAATCCAGCATATCCCCGGCAGGCTTGAGTCGTTAAGGGCTGGACAACGGGTGATTCTGAAAGGGGCCGACTGGCAGGATCTGGCCTTTGAACAGACAGTTCGACAAATGTTGGCTCAAAAGAGCTATGAGAGCAATGGCAAGATCTGTCAGTTACCCGACGATATTCAGTTTTATCAAATGCCGGTAGGGAAGGACGAGCTTCATTCACTGTTCCAAACCCTCTTTCGCTCTCTGCCCCGCTCTCTATCCCACTCGAATGAAGAAGGACTTGAGAAAAAACTGGATAAAGGACTTTCCCTGAAGGCGCCGAGAGACCCGATCATCATTAACAAAAGTAATATCAGGGAATGGCTGAGCTCGATTGCCATTACCCCGGAAGGCTACGCAGTCCCCAATACTCGTCTGTTGGAACAAGTTCGAGCGGGTGGTGTAATCACCGTCACGTCTCCCCTCACAGAAACACTCTGGTTTCGTTTACTGGGTTCACTGCAGACGATAAGCGAAACGACAGGTCTGAAGCCCGGACTGCAGGTGGCTCAGATCAAACGGCAACCGAAAGCCCTGGAATTGGCAGAAAACGATGAGCACTCAGTGAGAGATCATCCGGCCTTTAATGCCGTCACTTATCAACAACCTATCCAGGCCAGTCATTGGATAAACCGGCAACAGGCACCTCTGGTGATTCAGGTCAATGAACAGACCAGCCTCAGTCAACTGTTTGATAATATCCATATCAGCTCAGAACAAAAGGCGCATTTTGGACGACGTC
>NZ_JAHHPQ010000273.1:0-7527 GCF_024606245.1 Endozoicomonas sp. SESOKO2 | reverse complement strand
AACCGGATCACTGCCGGCAATGCGGGTAAAGTCTCTAAAGCCGCCGGCAGCATAACGAAAGATATCTTGATTTTCAGGATTACCCGCCAGCGTATCCACCAGTGAAAATGCCAGAAGATGAGGCAAATGGCTAGTCATTGCCAACACTTCATCGTGACGCCACACATCCATCACATTGACTTGGGCACCACAACATTGCCAGAGATGCCTGACCAGAGATAAGGCAGCACGATCAGTATTTTCCAGAGGCGTCAGGATTACCTTATGATGCTTGAACAGGCCGGCCCTGGCCGCAGTAACACCACTTTTCTCGGAGCCTGCAATGGGATGACCCGGCACCAGGCTCTCAGGTATATCACCAAATATTTCCCGGGCAGCCTGAACCAGTGAACCTTTACAGCTACCGACATCGGTCATCACTTTGCCAGCCAGATCCAGACCTTTGAGTTGCTGAAGTACTTTTGGCATTGCCAGCATGGGAACCGACAGCTGAATAACATCGGCCTTGTCGACAGCGGATTTAAAATCCTCACAGCCTTCTGCAACAATTCTCAGGGAAACAGCCTTCTCAACATTTTCACTCCTGAGATCAAACCCCATCAGATGAAAGCTTTCGCCGCACTCCCTCAGGGAAGCTGCAAATGATCCTCCAATAAGGCCCAGCCCTACCACCAAAATGTTCAGTGGGGTACCGTTCCTGTTTTGTTCTATCACTACAAGTTCAACCTTTTTCAAAAGTCATCTTCAACCCCTTGCAACTAAAGATGGCAACGGTTTCTTTAGCTACCGCCTGTTTGTCTTGTGCTCAGGGCTGTCTGACAGAGGCCAGTGCTTCAAGAAAACGCTGATTTTCTTCTTCCAGGCCAATGGAAACCCTAAGGTGTCCTGGCATGCCATAATTGGCAAGAGGTCTGATAATGACGCCCTGTTCAAGAAGACGCTGATAACAATCCATCCCCCCCCATACCCGCATCAAAAGTAATGAAGTTACCGCTGGAAGATATGTAATCAAAGCCCATAGATCTCAAGCCCGCCTCAATCCGGGCCATTCCATCCTGGTTAACCTGCCTGGAACGGTTCAGGTATGCTTCATCATTCAGAACAGCAACAGCTGCCGCCTCAATAAGATTATTAACATTAAAAGGCTGTCTTAACCTGTTGAGAACACTGGCTATTTCGCTATTTGAAACAGAATAGCCAATACGTCCACCCGCAAGACCATAGGCCTTGGAGAATGTTCTGATCACGATAAGATTGGGATATTCATTTAACAGCGCAATACCATTCGGGTACTCACTATCCAACACATACTCAAAGTATGCTTCATCCAGAACAACAACAACCTCTTCAGACACCTTGCCCAGGAAGGTAAGCAACTCTGTTTTTGAAAAACGGGTACCGGTCGGGTTATTAGGATTAGCCAGAAAAACGATGCGGGTATCAGAACGAACCGCTTCGGCCATCGCTTCCAGATCATGACCCCAGTTTTTAGCAGGCACCACTATACTTTCCGCCCCAGTCGCCTGGACCGCTATGGGATAAACCGCAAAAGCGTATTCAGAAAATACAGCAGAGCACCCCTCTTTCAGGTAGCATTGCGCCAATAGAACAAGAACATCATTGGAACCGTTACCAAAGGTAATCTGATCAGGCTCTACCGCCAGCTTTTTGCAAAGAGCATCACGCAGATTATAGAGGCTGCTGTCAGGGTATCGAGCCAGCTCATCCAGCATCACAGCGATGGCTTCACGAGAAGACTGAGCCGCCCCAAGAGGATTTTCATTACTGGCCAATTTAACAATACTGCTGACATCCAGACCTTGTTCGCGCGCCAGCTCTTCAACGGGTTTACCGGGAAGATAAGGATTCAGTGCACGTACTCCCGGTACGGCAAGCTGTATAAAATCACAACCCATTTTTCACCTGTTTTTTTACCATGAAAAATTTTACATCCCCACGAGAGGACGCAAAATTGTTTCAATCGCTCATGACTGATTTGTTAAAGAACGCCCTTGGGATAGGAGCCCAGAACCCGAAGATCATTAACCCTGTCAGCAAGCTTTCCCAATACTTTCTGGATAACCGGATCGTCTTTGTGACCTTCAAAGTCAATAAAGAAAACATAGTTCCAGATGCCGGTACGGGACGGACGGGTTTCTACCCGGGTGAGATCCACGTCATGAACATCGAACGCTTCAAGAATCGAATGCAGAGCACCGGACTGGTTTCTCATACTGACGACGATGGATGTTTTGTCTTCACCACAGGGTGGAACATCCTGATGCCCAATGATCAGGAAGCGGGTGGAATTGTCCGGCTGATCCTCGATTTTCTCAGAGATCTTTTCCAGACCATAAATATCAGCCGCCATATCACCGGCAATGGCCGCAGAGTTCCATTCACCCTTTATACGCTTAGCCGCTTCTGCATTGGAGCTGACAGCAACTCTTTCAGCCATCGGCCAGTGGGCATCCAGCCATTTACGGCACTGTGCCAATGACTGAGCATGGGAGTATATCCGGGTAATATGGTCACGGCGGGTGTTTTCAGAGACCAGCAGATGCTGATGAATTCTTAGCACGACTTCACCACAGATTTTAAGAGAAGAATCCATGAAGCTGTCCAGGGTATGACTGACCACCCCCTCTGTTGAATTCTCAACAGGCACAACACCATAACGCACTGCCCCCGCCGTCACCTCCCTGAACACTTCATCAATCGCGGCCATAGGGACAGAAACCGCAGAATGGCCAAAGTGCTTCATGGCAGCCTGCTGGGTAAAGGTGCCTTCAGGACCAAGAAACGCCACTCGAACAGGCTCTTCAAGAGCCAGACAGGCCGACATAATCTCCCTGAACAGTCGAGCCATTTCTTCATCGTCCAGCGGACCGTCATTGCGCTCCATCACCCGGCGCAAAACCTGGGCCTCACGTTCCGGACGATAAAACACTGCCACGGCGTCTTCATTTTGCTTGACTCTGGCGACTTCCTGAGCGCAGCGTGCACGCTCACTGATCAGCTTCAGAATATCCTGATCAAGCTTGTCAATTTTTGTCCGCAACCCCTTCAACTTATCATCTGTCATAATGTTCTCTGCGTTTAACGGTTCTGACGAAAGCCGCGCAATCGGCAGATGCCAAGCCTGCGAGCTTTGTACTTAAAATTGCGACGGACCAAGGATTTTTTATCCAAACTTTCTTTCGAATTCATGCATAAAGGCGATCAACGCATCGACATGCTCTTCCGGTACTGCATTATAAATACTCGCTCGCATACCGCCTACTGCCTTGTGCCCCTTGAGATAAAGAAAGCCATTTTTTTCAGACTCGGCCAGAAAAACCTTATCTAACTCAGGATCGCTCAGCGTAAAGGGTACATTCATTCTTGAACGCCAGCGGGGATCTACCTTGTTGTGATAAAACCCGGACTCATCAATCACCTGATAGAGTTTGCCTGATTTACGGGCATTGATCTGGTCGATCACTTCAAGCCCCCCCTGATCCTTTAGCCACTCAAACACCAGACCGGCCAGATACCATGCGAAGGTTGGCGGAGTGTTATACATGGAATCCTTATCCGCCTGTACCCGATAATCAAAAACAGCAGGGCAATTGGAATGCCCCCGGTCCAGAAGATCGTCACGCACGATAACCACTGTCAGTCCTGCCGGACCAATATTTTTCTGGGCACCGGCATAGACAACCCCGAAACGGCTGATATCAATGGGCCCGGACAGGATATTGGATGACATATCCGCTACCAGTGGCACATCGCCAGAATCCGGTATAAATGGAAATTCAAGACCACCAATGGTTTCGTTCGGAGTGTAATGAACATAAGCCGCATCGGAACTGAAACGCCAGCCACTCTCTTCCGGCATGGTATGGAATGAAGCGCCTTTGCCGTCGGCAATAACATTGACATTCAAATAACGCTGGGCTTCTTTGATTGCCGACTGAGCCCAGTACCCACTATTGACATAGTCTGCACTATTTTTCTGCCCCCTCAGGTTCATTGGGACTGCCGCAAACTGACCACGGGCCCCGCCCTGCAAAAACAGAACCTTATAGTTTTCAGGAATCTTCAAAAGATCACGGAGATTCTGCTCCGCCAGCTCAGCAACCTTGAGAAAAGACTTCCCTCTGTGACTGACTTCCATAATGGAAGCGCCTTCACGGTTGTAGTCCAGAAGCTCATCCCTTGCACGCGCAAGCACCGACTTCGGCAATGGAGCCGGGCCCGCCGAAAAGTTATAAGTAGGCCCTTGTGGGCCAGCCAGTGTTTCTGCCAATAGATTATTCATACTATCCTCCCGTAGAGCCAAACTCGTCGATTCAGAAGTGCATCCCTTTAAGTAAAACGCCAGCATGCTGCTGGCGTTAAGTTATTGGATACAGAATCAGCCTTCCATCCCTTCATCAGGCTCAGTCTGAGGCGTTTCTTCCCCTGTCACTTCGATTTCAGTCCCATCTTGCGGCTCTTCCGGCTCTTCAACCCTGGCAACACCAACCAGTTTCTCACCTTCCTGAACCTTGATCAGGGTAACCCCCTGAGTATTACGACTCATAACAGATATTTCATCGACACGGGTTCTCACCAGAGTGCCCTGATCAGAGATCAGCATAATCTCCTCTCCATCCTGTACCTGGATAGCACCGATCAGTTCGCCGTTTCGATCAGTACACTGCATGGAGATAACACCCTGACCACCACGACCCGTGATTCTGAAATCTTCTACACCCGTTCGTTTACCGAAACCATTCTGGCTGACGGTTAGAATCTGGGTTTCGTCTTCGGGAATAATCAGAGAGATCACTCTTTGAGCATCCTGTAGTTTAATACCACGGACACCTCTGGCAGTTCTGCCCATGGCGCGCACATCAGTTTCTTCAAACCGAATCGCTTTGCCCGCATTGGAAAGCAACATAACCTGCTTCTCACCGGTCGTAATTTCGGCACCCACAAGGGTATCACCTTCATCAAGACCCAGGGCAATCAGACCACTGCTTCTTGGGCGAGAGAACTGTTCCAGAGGTGTCTTCTTAACCGTTCCTGCAGCCGTTGCCATAAAGACAAAGTGACCTTCGGTATACTCTTCAACAGGCAACATCGCCGTGATGCGCTCATCCTCTTCCAGAGGCAGGATATTCACGATGGGTCGGCCACGTGAAGTACGGCCAGCTTCCGGAATCTGATAGACCTTCAACCAATAAACCTTACCCCTGCTGGAGAAGCAAAGAATCTGGGTATGGGTATTGGCCACCAGCATATGTTCAACATAATCTTCGTCTTTTACCGAAGCGGCGGATTTACCTCGACCACCTCGGCGCTGGGCCTGATAGGTGTCGAGCGATGTGGTTTTTGCGTAACCACCATGAGACAGGGTCACAACCATGTCTTCTTCAGAAATCAGGTCTTCAACGGTCAAATCACGGCGTGAACTGGTGATCTCAGTGCGACGCTCATCGCCATACTCTTCGACTACTTTTTCCATCTCTTCACGGATGACTTCCATCAAACGCTCAGAGCTGGAGAGAATGAGCAGTAGCTCGGCAATTTTTTCCAGCAGCTCGCGATATTCACTCAACAGCTTGTCATGCTCAAGACCGGTCAGCCTGTGCAGACGCATTTCCATGATGGCCTGAGCCTGGGCAGGTGATAAATAGTAGAGACCATCATCGCGAAGACCAAACTGTTCAGGCAATTCGTCAGGCCGACAGGCATCGGCACCGGCACGTTCTGCCATTGCCAGCACGTGACCCGGCTGCCAACCCTGTGCCATAAGCTTTTCTTTAGCCTCTGCAGGCGTTGGCGAGCCCTTGATTAAGGCAATCACCGGATCAATATTAGAAAGGGCTACTGCCAGACCTTCCAGCAAATGCCCTCGCTCACGAGCTTTACGCAGCTCATAAACGGTTCTGCGCGTCACTACTTCGCGACGATGACGAACAAAAGCTTCCAGCATCTCCTTAAGGTTCAGGAGTTTTGGCTGACCATCGACCAGTGTAACATTGTTAATGCCAAATACACTTTCGAGCTGGGTTTGTGCGTAGAGGTTATTGAGAACAACGTCCGCAACTTCACCACGGCGCAACTCAATCACTACTCGCATACCGTCTTTATCAGACTCGTCGCGCAGCTCGGAAATACCTTCAATTTTCTTGTCTTTGACCAGCTCAGCGATCTTTTCAATCAATCGTGCCTTATTCAGCTGATAAGGCAGCTCGGTAACAATGATGGTACTTTTATTTTTCTTTTCATCATGCTCGACATCTGCACGGGCCCGAATATAGATACGACCACGACCGGTACGATATGCCTGCAAAATACCCGCCCGACCATTAATGATGCCAGCAGTTGGAAAGTCCGGACCCGGAATATATTCCATCAGATCATCAACAGACAGGCTCTCATCATCAATTAACGCGAGACAGCCTCTAACCACTTCAGTCAGGTTATGTGGTGGTATATTGGTTGCCATACCCACAGCAATACCGGCAGCACCATTCACCAGCAGATTGGGGATGCGGGTTGGCATGACGGCAGGAATCTGTTCCGTACCGTCGTAGTTGGGTACGTAATCGACCGTTTCCTTATCCAGATCAGCCATGATGTCATGACTGATCTTCTGCATTCGGATCTCGGTATAACGCATGGCCGCTGCAGAGTCGCCGTCTACGGAACCGAAGTTCCCCTGTCCGTCTACTAACATGTACCGCAACGAAAATGGCTGCGCCATACGAACAATGGTGTCATATACAGCAGAGTCACCATGGGGGTGGTATTTACCAATGACGTCACCCACCACACGAGCTGATTTCTTGTAGGGCTTGTTCCAGTCATTGCCCAGCTCGTTCATTGCGAAGAGGACGCGCCGGTGGACCGGCTTGAGTCCGTCACGCACATCAGGCAGTGCCCGCCCAACGATGACACTCATGGCGTAGTCCAGATAGGACTGCTTGAGTTCGTCTTCGATGTTTACCGGAAGAATCTCTTTGGCGATATCAGTCATGTAAACCCAGTCGTCCTTTAGCTTGCGCCCAACGGATACCTGTCAGCATCCTTTCTCAACCCGGAAGGCCGAAAATCCGAATAATTCAATCAACAGGCAGCCATGTGAAAGCAATCATTCAGCTCCTGCCTGAGCAGAAAGGAAGCGTTGAAATGAATTTAACGATAAAAAAGGGCATGGCTGCTTTTTTTCATAATAAGTAGCAAATAATACCACAGCTGGCAGCCTTACTGCGAGCCAGTGTATGGCTTGACAACAATATTTATGAATAAAAAATGACACAAATGTACGACATAGTCGTCTCTTTAGTAGCTATATGACAGGAATACTTAACTATGAAAACTCTGTCTGTATAATGCGGACAAGAATACAGACTGCGCTGTTACTATCGGAAATCAACCGCTTGAGAATCTGGACATTATGACTGCAAACCAGAACGAACCACGCCCGGTGCAAAACGTCGATCCAGCCGAAATTGCCAAATTTGAAGAGTTAGCCAGCCGATGGTGGGACAT
>NZ_JAHHPQ010000272.1:0-7953 GCF_024606245.1 Endozoicomonas sp. SESOKO2 | reverse complement strand
ACGATTATTACCGTAGCCTCCGGTCTGGGCTTTTTTACATTCGTATCGCTGGCAAGCCTCTACCGTTTTATCTACAGAGTTGAACCCTCAGGCACGGGTCAGATAATAATTGATCTGGATGCATCTCAGTTCTGATACCCATACATGATCTCCAGTGGACTTTCAGGTTGTCTTTTCAAAGGTCAGGATGGTGTATTAGAGCGAAAAGGATAAAAAAGTCCGGTGTAGGTTTCACTCTTCTAAACCCATTAGAGACAATCCGTACTTGCCTGAACAGACAGGTTGCAGCCAAACTATTGCGCTTTTGGACAATAAGCCAGCCCACCCCCGTCAGGCTGCAACGGAATTATATGACCCAACAACGCCCGGATACTACCGACTACCTCTCACTGTTCCTGAATGATGCCCCCCTGATGGATGTTCGGGCCCCCGTTGAATTCAGCAAGGGTTCATTTCCATTGGCGACCAATCTGCCTATTCTGGACGATCACCAACGCAAAGTGATTGGTACTGAATACAAGCAGTACGGGCAGGAAGCAGCTCTCTCTTTGGGTTATGAGCTGGCCACTGACAATGTTCGTACTCAAAGAGTGACTCTCTGGCAGCAATTTGCTCAACAACACCCAGATGGCTACCTATTCTGTTTTCGCGGCGGTCAGCGCTCTCATATCAGCCAATCCTGGCTGGCAGAGTCCGGATATCCCTACCCTCTGGTCGAGGGGGGCTACAAAGCCATGAGAAGATTCCTGATTGATGAACTGGAACAGTCTGTTGATGATATTCCCTTTATGATTCTCGCTGGCAAAACCGGTACCGGCAAAACTCGTCTGATTCATGACATTGAAGACAGTATTGACCTGGAAGGTCTGGCCAATCATCGAGGATCGAGCTTCGGTCGCCGTTACGGTGGCCAGCCCACCCAAATTGACTTTGAAAGCCGCCTTTCTATCGCCATGCTCAAGCACCGCCATTTTAAACCAGGCCGATCGGTACTTCTGGAAGACGAAAGCAAGCTGATCGGGCGTTGCGGTCTGTCCCGGGCATTCAGGGACAAGATGCAGCAATCCCCGATCATTCTGCTGGAAACGTTCATCAAAGATCGTGTAGAGATAGCTCTCCAGGAGTATGTCCGTGATAATCTGGCCGAATTCGAGACGGTTTATGGTAAAAAAGAGGGCTTCGCCCGGTTTAGCCAGGGCCTGGCTGACAGCCTTTACCGGATTCGTAAAAGATTGGGTGGAGCCCGCTATAAGGCGCTGGGAGAACTGCTATCCTCAGCTCTTTTGCAGCATGAAGTTCATGGCATCATTGATGGTTACCGGCCACTGATTGAGGAGTTATTGGTGGGCTACTACGACCCCATGTACGAATATCAACTGGAGCAAAAACAAGGAAGAATTCTTTTCAGGGGCAACCGGGAAGAGATCAGAAGCAGCTATCCCGAGCTGGTATTGAACTGAGAAGCAGTTCGACTCCGGTAAAAGAGGGCCATACCCCAAACCAGAATGGCAATGACGGCCCACTCCTGAGCGTTGGGTATGCGCCCCTCCAGCATAAAGACAAAAAGTACTCCAAATAAAACTTCCAGCGATGTACAGGGATAAAATCCTGAATCACTGTTATGCAACACCGCCTTGCGTCTGCATATCCGGGCCAAACCGGTGGCTAATACGCCTGCCAACAGCAGTCCTCCTCCGAAGTAAGCCCAGTCAATATTGGCAACACCTTTCGAAAAGAGGGTAAATTCGGGATGGTCCAGCCAGGTCAGTGGATAAATCATGGGGAGTGCCAACATAGAGCCTAATCCGGTTAACAGATAACGATCGGAAGGACCAATATCGGGATGTTCAATGGCCATTAACAGTTGTATGCGGGTACCTGCGAGCCAGCTGATGCTCGCCAACAGTAACCAGAACAAGCCATTGGCCATACTCTGCTCATGTGAGTCCGGAGAAACCTGATCAAACTTCTGGGACATCAACAGAAACAGCGCTCCAATCAACAGCAGTAAAGGAATAGTGAGCTGACTGCCAGCTTTTCCAGTCAAAAAGCATTTCTGAAAAATCATGGGTAAAGCGGCCATCAGAATACAGGCAAAGACTCCGCCGAGGCTTCGGATACTGATAATAAGAAAAAGGTAATAAAGAACATTAGTCAGCAGGGCCACCCAAACCCACTTCTGGATATCACCCAGCCGGGCTCTTTGAATCATCTCGCGACGAAAAAGAACGATCATAGAGATCCAGAGACCAAATGCTGTAAAGCGTCCTGCTACCAGTTCTATAGCCGTATATTCCGACATCCATTCAGGAAGAATGATCAAACTTCCCAGCAATGCCCCCGACACCAGTGAATAGACAACGCCTCTGGAAATCAACCCGGTACCACTCCAAACAGAAACTTAAGGTTCTCTGAGCATTGTCTACAACATCTTGATTTTCCAGCCTCCGGGAAGGGATTGCCCTCCTCAGCCGACCAGCGAGGCAGCAAAACGGATAAAATTGGCTGCACTTCCCGGAGTCGTCCCGATAAATCCCATTTCAAAAAAGACTGGCTGCAGGTAGTATCGTTACAACCGATTCAATCCAATACCAAGGGAAGTATTCGTGTCCACAGATTTCGATACTTTTATCAACCGAACTCATACCTCAAGCCTGAAGTGGGATCGCTACAAGGAAAGAGATATATTGCCTTTCTGGGTGGCGGATATGGACTTCAAATCCGCCCCCGAAATCATTGAAGCTATGCAACAACGTGTTGAACATGGTGTGTTTGGCTATACCCTGGCCGATGAGGGCCTGGAAGAACGCATTGTCGAGCGAATGCATAACCTCTACGACTGGCAGATTGAAAGAGACTGGATCGTCTGGCTGCCCGGGCTGGTAACGGCACTCAATATTTCGGTGAGGAGTGTTGCCGGCCCCGGAGAGACCGTTGCCGTGCCTCTACCGGTTTACTATCCCTTTTTAATGGCTCCCAAGCTGGGTGGGCGCGAAATGATCGGACTGGACTGGATTATCAGAGATAATCAGTGGCAGTTTGATCTGGAGGCATTTGAAAGCAAGATCACCGAAGACACCCGACTCTTGATGCTGTGTAACCCACAGAACCCCAATGGCCGCGTGCTCAGCCGGAAAGAACTGGAGACTATCGAGGCACTCTGCAAAAAGTACAACATTGTCGTATGCTCCGACGAAGTGCATTGCGACCTTATTCTTGATCGCAACGCCGAGCACATACCTTACGCCAGTCTGAGTGACTTCACCCGTGACACCTCCATCACCCTGATGTCTCCTTCCAAGACATTTAATGTGGCCGGCTTAGGCTGCGCCTTTGCCATAATACCGGATGGCACACTGCGTATGGAGTTCCAGAGAGTTCGCAAAGGAATTGTCCCTGATCCGGATAACATGCTGATGGGTTTCACGGCGGCCAGGGCCGCCTATGAGCACGGTGAACCCTGGCGCCAGAGTCTGCTGGACTATCTGCGGGGTAACCACGACCTGCTGATGTCTGAAATCAACGGTATTGAGGGGCTAACTATGCTGCCTCTTCAGTCTACCTACCTGGCCTGGATTAACGTCAGCGAATTAGGACTGGATGATCCTCACCGTTTCTTTGAAGAGGCCGGTGTCGGCTTCTCCCCCGGCGCTCAGTTTGGAGACCGTGACTACCTGAGAATGAACTTTGGCTGCAGCCGCTCCACTCTGGAAGAAGGCATCCGCAGGATCAAGGCAGCAGTAGCCAATCTGAAATCCTGACTGGCGTAATTAAATGTCGGGCTGTCAGTGAATAACTGACGGCCCTTTCAACACTTTTCGGAACACCCACTTGCTGATGATGGCCCGCCACTTTGATAACGGATGGCTCAGACAGCAAAGCCTTTATGAGTTAATCTGCTAACATTGACACATCTGTCAATCTTGATACTTCTGCCTTTAAGCTCTAAACCATATAGGATACTTTAATAGACTCTGATCAAACCGGACAGCATTCATCAAATGCTTTGGAGATTAGCTCGTGCTGAAGATGACGCCTACAGAAAACACTCCGCCACTTCCGATCCCGACAAGAACGCTGATTCTCGACTCAGGTACCCCGGAAGAAAAACGACAGGAACTGAATCAGTATTTCTGCGAAACCTACGATATTTACGACCGTCTTTTTGAAACACTCACCAATGATGAAGCTTTTTACCGCAAAGCCATTTCCCAGAGACACCCGCTGATTTTCTACTACGGCCATACGGCAGCATTTTTTATCAATAAGCTGATTGCTGCCCGCCTGATTAACGAACGGGTAGATACGGACATCGAAGCAATGGTGGCCATCGGCGTTGATGAAATGTCCTGGGATGATCTGGACGAAAATAACTACGACTGGCCTACGGTTCCAGCCATGAAAGAATACCGTCGAAAGGTCAGGGCACGGGTCATTGATTTTATTGAAAACATGCCTCTGGACGTACCCATCACCTGGGAAAGTCCGGCCTGGCTAATCATGATGGGCATTGAGCATGAGCGCATCCACCTCGAAACCTCATCGGTTCTGATTCGTCAGCTACCTCTGGCTTACGTCACGCCCCACCCGAACTGGCAACCCTGTAAAAGTTCAGGGGCCGCCCCGGAAAATCAGTTAATTGAACATACGGGTGGCCACCAGATTCTCGGAAAACCCTTTGATCATGCCCTTTATGGCTGGGACAACGAGTATGGTCACTATGAAGAAAGTATCCCTGCCTTCAAGGCCAGCCAGTACCTGGTCAGCAACCAGGAGTTTCTTGAGTTTGTTCAGGATGACGGATACAACACCGAAAAATACTGGACCGATGAGGGCTGGGCATGGGCTACCTTTGCCGAAGCCATACACCCTGAGTTCTGGGTTCCCGGTGATGAAAATTACCGATACCGGGCCATGTTGGAAGAAATAGACATGCCCTGGAACTGGCCTGTGGATGTCAACTGTCACGAAGCTCAGGCATTCTGCCGATGGAAATCAGAAATGACAGGCCTGCAAATACAACTGCCATCTGAAGCTGAATGGTATTGTTTGAGAGACACCATTGAAACAGACCAACCTTATTGGGAACAGGCTCCGGGCAACATCAACCTTGAATACTGGGCCTCCTCCTGCCCGGTTAACCAGTTCAGGACGGGGGATTTTTATGATGTCATTGGCAATGTCTGGCAATGGACAACGACACCCATTGATGCCTTTGAAGGCTTCAGGGTTCATCCCTACTATGATGACTTTTCAACCCCCACATTTGATGGCAGGCATAACCTGATTAAGGGTGGCTGCTGGATCTCGACAGGCAACTATGCAATTCGGGATTCGCGGTATGCCTTCAGACGGCATTTTTTCCAGCACGCCGGTTTTCGCTATGTTGAATCCACCGCTGAACATAATACCAGCCAGAACCCCTATGAAACCGATGCACTGGTGGCTCAGTACCTGGAATTCCATTATGGCGACAGCTACTTTGGCGTTGAAAACTTCCCCAGGGCCTGTGCCAGGGTCTGCCATGAATTGCTAAAAGACCATAATTGCACCCGGGCACTGGACCTTGGCTGCTCGGTAGGGCGAAGCAGTTTTGAGCTGGCCCGCTGGTTCAATCATGTAGACGGTATCGACTTCTCAGCTCGTTTTATCTCTGCGGCCGCGAAGCTTCAGCAGAACGGAAAAATTCGATACTTTGTACCTTCCGAGGGCGAACTGGGTGAATACCGTGAAGCCAAACTGACAGATTTTGCCGATGACATTGATGTCAGTCGTGTGCTGTTTACCCAGGGCGATGCCTGTAACCTCAAACCCAAGTACAACAACTATGACCTGATCTTTGCCGGGAATCTGATTGACCGACTGAATGATCCCCATAAATTCCTGTCTTCTGTACATGAGAGAATCCGCCCGGAGGGACTGCTGGTGCTGACCTCGCCTTACACCTGGCTGGAAGAATACACGTCAAAAGAGAAATGGCTGGGTGGAATACGCGAGAATGGTGAAGCCCTCACAACCTATGACGGGCTGAGAAGAGTTCTAAGCCAACACTTTGAGGAAATCAAACCACCCAGAGATATTCCTTTTGTCATCCGGGAAACCGCCAGAAAGCACCAGCATACGGTTGCTCAGGCCACGTTCTGGAAAAAAAAGACTCCCTGAGTCAAGCAGGAGCCTGAGAATGACTTCTTTATCAGGCTCCTGACCTTTCTATTCTTCGCAAATCCTGTTCAGGCACCGCTGACCATCTCCGGAGCAATAGTTCCCCTTGTCAGTCTAATACCTGTTATGAGCTTCAGTTTTCCATTATATTGCCCGATCAAGACAACGATTACGGGTTCAGTGTGAGCAAAAACAGTTTCCAGTTTGAACAAATTGGAGTGATTCACTCCTGCTATCGGCAAAAATTTGGAATTCCCCGCCAACCAGGCATTGTCACAGCGGCAGAGTCAGAGCTGGAACTGATACCCCCCTTCAACCAGGAGAATCTGGTGCGTGGTCTGGAAGGTTTCTCTCACCTCTGGGTTCATTTTATTTTTCACGAAACCATGAATGAAGGCTGGCGTCCTACTATTCGCCCTCCTCGTCTGGGCGGTAAACAACGCATGGGAGTTTTTGCCACCCGTTCGACCCACCGTCCCAATCCCATTGGCCTCTCCGTGGTAAAACTGAAGGGCATCCAGTCCGGAAACGGCAAGCTGGTACTAAGACTAACAGAAGCTGACCTGCTGGACGGCACACCCATCATTGATATCAAACCTTACTTGCCCTACGCCGATGCGCTACCAGAAGCTAAAGGTGGCTTTGCACCTTTACCGGCGGTTATGGCAGAAGTGGAATTTAGTGAAGTGGCCATGATCAAGTGCCAGATCTATGAACGACAGACCGGACGCTCTCTGGTGGAACTGATTAAACAAGTATTGGGCCAGGACCCACGCCCGGCGTACCTAAGAGAGACAACCGGACGCAGACATGGCTCTGCACTCTGGGACGTTAATGTAGTCTGGGAATCCAGGGGAGATCACTTTCTGGTCACCGACCTGGAACCTTACGGTCATCTTTAGGAGTTTAAGAATGATCATTCCCTATCAGGAATTGAACGCAGAGACACTGAACAATCTGATTGCTGATTTTGTCAGCCGGGAGGGAACTGACAACGGTTTTGACCAAGACCAGGAAAGCCGTATTCAGCAGGTAATCGGGTTATTGAAATCCGGTGAAGTCGCTATTGTTTTTGATCCTCAAACCGAGAGTGTGAATATTATTCCTGCCAAAGAAGCTCAGCACTATGAGACTATGATTAACCACTCTTAAAAGATCAGGCTTTTTTCATAAATCAGTTACCCCGCCCCACAGAGGCTGTCGCAAAACTCCAACAACTTGTTCCCATACTGGGACCCACAGGGCCTGAAAGCATGGGAACCGGAGGTTTTTCGACACACTCCATGGAGCGGAAGGCCTGAAACCCGTACCTTTTCATCGGTCATATGTGTCAAACGAAAACGGTCGTTTTCTTCAACGCCCTCAGTCCCCATATTCTCTGGGTTGTAGCGGAATTGGCAGTTCAAGCTAAAACAAAAAATTCACAACACTCAGTAATATCAGGGCTTTGCAAGCGATGTGGTTGCATGGACACCCATTTGTCAACCATCCCTCAACAATACTAATAACAGGACCGCTCGTATTATCAGCATCAGAAATAAGTTTGGATGAAGTGTAGGCTACCTGGGTTGTATTGGGAGAGACTGTAGCAGAAGCAGATGAAATAGCTGTTGGCATAGTGCTATTACATTCAACATCAACACCCGCCGAAGACCATGCGCTCAATGAAGCAAATCCTGCTCTATAACGTTTCCCATTGACAGCCCAACAGCGGCGTTTACCAGCATCATCAAACGATACCCAACCCCATGCCTGCTCTCTGTCTTTTAATCCAAATGCCCCATTCATCAT
>NZ_JAHHPQ010000271.1:0-1064 GCF_024606245.1 Endozoicomonas sp. SESOKO2 | reverse complement strand
AACCAGACGCTATAATCCTCCAGATCGCCTTCAAAAGCTTCAACCCGGCCATCATGGACCAGAAAAAGATCGTCTGTAGTACTGCGCAGGAGATTACGATCATGCGACACCAGTATCATGGCTCCTTCGAATGTCTGCAGAGCCATAGTCAGAGCATGACGCATCTCAAGGTCAAGGTGGTTGGTTGGTTCATCCAGCAACAGCAGGTTAGGCTTTTGCCAGGCTACAATAGCCAGGGCCAGCCTCGCCTGTTCGCCACCAGAAAAACCTGCAATCGTTTCCAGAGCCTTATCACCATGAAAACCAAAACCGCCCAGAAAGTTTCTCAACTCCTGTTCCCGTGCCCCAGGCGACATTCGTTGTAGATGAAGCAATGGGCTGGCATCGGCATCGAGTTTTTCCAATTGATGCTGGGCAAAGTATCCTACTCTCAGGTGCTCTCCATCATGTCTCTGGCCAGCTACCAGAGGAAGCTCTCCAGCCAGTGTCCGAATCAAGGTTGATTTACCCGCACCGTTAGCCCCCAGCAAACCAATGCGACTGCCAGGCAGGATATTCAGTTTCAGCCTGATAAGTGTGTTGCCTTTATAACCCAGCTCCGCCTTGTCGAGGGTCAGCAGTGGTGAAGACATTTTTTCAGGATCAGGAAAGCTGAAGCTGAAAGGTGAATCGACGTGGGCCGGCGCTATTTCTTCCAGTCTCGCCAGCGCTTTTAAGCGACTCTGTGCCTGTTTCGCCTTGGTCGCTTTAGCACGAAACCGCTCAACAAACGTCTCCATGTGAGCGCGCTGCTTTTGTTGCTTTTCAAAAGCAGCCTGCTGCTGTTGAAGACGCTCAGAGCGCATCCGTTCAAAAGCAGAATAGTTACCACGATAGGTGTGCAGTTTCCGATGCTCAATATGGAGGGTAATGTCAATCACTGCGTCCAGAAAATCACGGTCGTGAGAGATGATAATCAACGTCCCCTGGTAACGCTTAAGAAAACTTTCCAACCAGACAATAGCGTCCAGATCAAGGTGGTTGGTTGGCTCATCAAGGAAAAGTAAATCCGAACGACACATGAG
>NZ_JAHHPQ010000270.1:0-3358 GCF_024606245.1 Endozoicomonas sp. SESOKO2 | reverse complement strand
ACGCTGTTCAAAAACTCTTCGGCAATTTTTGTCAGCTCATCGGATCTGAGCACCAGAGCGTTACCGGCGTTGAGTGCCTGCCGTAAGTGAGTATCCCTGAGAGACTTCGCAAATGGGTCAGAGCTATCGATTTTATACATCATGGCATACAGCTCTTCTGGTGAGGATGGCTCATGAGCGCCATAGATGTCCAGATAGTCCTTTGGTGTGATGTGATCAATCATAGTAGCTTTGGCCCAGCAATACGTTAAGCCACCGGCTTTTGAGTGCGTCATTTCATACAGGTAATAACTGAAGGCTTGCTGAATCGCTTGCTGGTATTTGTACCTTAAACCATTCCAAAGCCTATAATCCTCAACTGCTAACCCATAGGGATTGAGTTTGATTTTTTCCGTTATCTGCTTCAAGTCCGGGCTGCTCTCAACTTTTCGATGAAACAGGACTCTGACTTTTTCCGCAATCACGGTCTTTCCCCAGGAAGGTTCCCCGAGGATAATCACTGGACGGTGGTTCGCCTTGCCAGAGCTCAACTTTGCAAACGCGGGGTGGTGCACCAGCATTCGTTCTATATTCGGAACTCCCTCGGGGTCGTCCGTCCAGGCGATCTGTAAAGACGACTGAATAATTTTATACGTAAGGAATGACGAAAACCCATCATGACAATGAGTCACGAACCAGGCTTCACCCTTTCTACTTTGGAAGCTTTTGTAAACCAACCGCCATGTCTGGCTATTTTTTTCTCTGGAAAATAACTTCCGGTACCACATTTTCAGAGCATGGGCGGCTTCAAACTTCACTTCATCGACGGCTTCCAGACGTACCAAAGTCTCATGGTGTATATCAGCAAGCCCTGTATAGAAGTCGTTGATTGGCGGTTGGTCCAGCCAACCCGATTTCAGGGTTTTACGGACAAATTGAATAACCGAAGGTCTGGTTAAGTCAATGTGCTTCAGTATGTCCAGAATTAAATGAAACCATTGCAGAGGGTTTGCTCCGCCATGAACAATCATTTTTGAATGGAGTGACTTGAGTTGTTCTGTGACCTGATCTTCATCGCTGTTGGACAAGATTTCTTTTATTGCCTCCGACATTGGTTTACTCAAATTGTCTTCGTTGTAAGCCAAAAAAACGCTCCATATTACCCCGTAACCACTCGGTGTTTCTGTCTCCAGTGACTCCAGCATTGAGACGCCCATGACAAAACCGGTTAAGTTTTTTTCCTTCCAAAGGTTACGGACTATTTCGAAAATACTTAGATGGGTTTTTGGTAAAGCACTCTTTGTCGCTAAAGCGTTGTTCAGTTCCATCAGGCTCATGCCACAAGCTTTAGCCAGAGTTTGCTGTTGTGTTAAATCAGCGCCTTTCAGGAATTCCTTCAGGAGATCCAGAGTCTTCTTTAACTCAGTGCTGGAAACAGTTCCTTTCGTATTCGGCTGGAAGGCAGGTGTGATTGTTGTTACCTGTGCGGGTCCCCCACCCAAATCGACCGATTTCCAGGTTTGGCCTCCATCCTCGGAATACTCAGCAAAGCAGTGGATAAAGTTATCGATTAGCCGACATGGAATCCCGAAATAACGACAAAAAGCAATAAAAACAGTCACACGATGATGGCAGCTACCCTGCCGTTTTGTTACGAGGAATTTAAAAAAATTCTCATGACTCTCTGGTTGAATCTCACCGGAAAACTCTGCGCAATAGTCCGTGATCGCCCGAATGAGTTGTGTCTTGTCTTTGGCGTTTTTTATTGCCTGCAATGGCGCCTGTACTTCGGGTAGTTGCTGGCCAATGGTCTTAAACAGTTCGTCCAGTACGTTTTTCATGCCTTCTGAACAGTGGGTGTCAAACCGTGTTGATTGTTCTTGCAGGGCTTCTTTAGTCAATGTTTGTTTACTCGCTACTCTGGATTCCACGACATAAGTCACTTGGATACTCTGGTTAGCTTTGGCATCAGGAACAGACAGTGTGTGAAGCCCGGTATATCGATCCCGGATCAGGGTAAATGCCATATCAGGTTCTATACGCAGGGCCACGATATAGTCGTCAGGGTTCAGGCTGGGCAAGGCATATTGGCCGTTTTTTGATGAACAGCTAAAAGTCGCCAGCGCTTGATCGCTGGTTAATAGCACTGGTTGGTCCTGCCCTGGTAACCGTTCCGGTATGAGGGTTTCAACCCCATCAATGTCTTTATCATTGAGATCGATCTCTTTGACATCGCCTTTGGCAGTCACATAAATATCCCGTGCCAAGTGGCGATACAGACGAGAAGAATGGTAGCAATCAAAAATTTTATAATCGTCAAGCTGTGACTTCTCCTGGTATTCATAGTTCGTTGTCCGGTTCAATGCCGGAGCCTGTTTCTCGTGGACTTCCGGATCGTATTGTTCAGCAGCGTTATCAGTGGCAATAGTTGACGCTCTGTTAACAGGGTTCGACTGACCAATTATCTGATACCAGAACGCGGGCCTTAGTGGAAGCGCCCCGGAGCTCCTTGCGCTTATCCGCTGATCAGCCTCCTGAAGGAAGGGCTGATAAGTCGATATTTTCAGCGTTTGCTCCTGCTCTTTCGTCAGTGGAAACACGCTATTAACGTCCATGCCCGTATGGCCAAACTCATGATCAAACCATCGTCGCTGCCAGTGTACGTAGAGTGCCTTGGTGAGCATATCATCCGACTGATCCGGCTTCAGGGAAAGGCCGGATGCCTGCCATCTGGCCTGAGCTACCATCCTGATTATTTCCGTTCTGGCTTCTTCTTCAGTCAGACGAGTCTCGACACGAATTTCATGGCGTTTCTCATCAATACTGTTGAGATCACTGCGTCGTATCACCCACGGACGCTCAATGTCCGATACCATGTGGTTGAACCAATCCCAAAGTTGATAATCAAAAGCGCTTTTACTCGTGGCAAGTGCCGATGACTTTGGTAGTGCCCCCAGAGAGATCCCGGCGGCCATCAGATAAAGCCGGTAATGTTGATTGAGGCACTGATGAAGTCCGTCTTTGGTAAAATCGCCCCCTTGGACGATGGCCCGGGCCGCATTTTGTAGATCAAGACTGGTTGGCTGCAATGGTAAGTTTTGCCTTTGCAGGCAGGCCCTCAAACGACAATGTTGCTCAGTCAGCCATTCAGCCACGATTTTCCCGTGCCAGGTCTGTGGCAACACTTTCTCAGCAATGGCACGCAATTCTGCCGGGTTGTACTGCCGGATGGGTATATGTCGAAAACGCCCTTTCAGTGCCGGTGATAACGGTTTTCGCCCGCTATACTCCGGTGGGTTGATGGTGGCAAACAGGTGGAATCCCGGATGAGCGTCACCGGCCAGAATATCGTTCAACTCACCTTCCAGGTGCTGGCTGT
>NZ_JAHHPQ010000269.1:0-2372 GCF_024606245.1 Endozoicomonas sp. SESOKO2 | reverse complement strand
ACGCAGCAGCCTGTTTCACACAAAAAAACCTGGCCATCAACGACCGCTTCTGTCAGCTTCAGAAAAGTTACCGATTTGATGCCCGATCAGGGATAGGCACTCTGGCCAAGGCCGTCAACAAAGGCGACGCCAGACAAACAATCAGGGTATTTCAGCAAATGTTTGATGATATTGCCCTGTACCCAGTGGACGAAAATAGTTACCAGCAACTGATGTCACTCTGCGCACAAGGCTATACCCCCTATCTTCAGGCCATTCATGATCAGCAAGATGAAAAGACGGTTTTGAGGGCCTTTAACCATTTTCGCCTGCTCTGTTCATTGCGGGAAGGACGCTGGGGGGTTGAAGGACTGAATGATGGCATTCGTTCTGCTCTGGCAAGAAGAAACCTGATTCCATCGGAGGGCTTATGGTATCCGGGCCGCCCGGTTTTGATTACCCGCAACGCTCATGACCTTGGCCTGTACAACGGTGATATTGGTATTGCTATGCCTGATCGCAACAACCGTCTGAAAGTGGTCTTTGAATTAGCCGACGGAAGCCTCAAGTACCTTCTGCCCAGTCGCTTGCCAGAACACCAGACCGTTTTTGCTATGACGATACACAAAAGTCAGGGGTCAGAATTCCCCCACACTGTCATGGCACTTCCAGAGCAGATGACACCGGTGCTTACCCGGGAATTGCTTTACACCGGCATCACCCGGGCCAAGACCAGGCTGGACCTGTTTGCACTGCCGCAGATTCTGGTTAAAGCCATTCAACAGAAAACCCTGCGTTCGTCAGGATTGAAAGACCGACTCATTAACCACTACAGCTACTGAAATTGCTGATATGACCAAAAAAATCTACGTTATTTATACCGGTGGCACCATTGGCATGAAACCCACTGATTCGGGTTATGCCCCCTCTGGTAATATGCAGGCGCTTCTGGACGAAAAGCTACCTCTCCACACCCGCCGGGGCCTTCCGGACTTTGAACTGGTAGAATATGAGGAACTGATCGATTCCAGTAATATCCGCCCACAAAACTGGCAGCAGATAGCAACGGATATTGCCGATCACTATGAAGACTACGATGGTTTTGTAGTTCTGCACGGTACTGACACCATGGCATACTCCAGTTCAATGATGTCATTTATGCTTCGCAATCTCGGTAAACCGGTTATCTTCACTGGCTCCCAGATCCCACTGTGTGAACCTCGAAGTGATGGTCTGGAAAACTTTGTTGGTGCCCTGAGTATTGCCACTGATGAACGCATCAACGAGGTGTGTCTGTACTTTAACGGACGTTTAATGCGCGGCAACCGGGCTCGTAAGCAAAATGCCTATCTGTTTGATGCCTTTGACTCCCCTAACTTCCCATGGCTGGGGCGTGCTGATATCAACATCGAGCTCAATGACCTGCTGTTATTGAAACCTGAAAACAAGCCAGAATTTCATCTTGAATGCTCTGAAGATACCCTGGTCGGTATTGTGCAACTCTTTCCCGGTATCACTGCCCAGTGGCTGGAAACAGTCCTGAACCAACCTCAAAAAGCCTTTATCATGAGGACTTATGGCACGGGAAATGGCCCTGACGGCGACCCGGTACTGCTGGACACTTTGAAAAAGGCGACAGATGCCGGCAAGATCATTGTAAACCTGACCCAATGTCACAGAGGCTCTGTTCATCAAGGCAGTTATGCTGCAGGCTCGGCGCTCGCCAAAGCGGGGGTTATAGGGGGTCTGGATACGACGACAGAAGCCATGTTCTGCAAGCTTCATCATTTATTGTCAAAGGGTCACTCAACCCGGGAGATCAGAGAGCTGATCGGACAGAATATTTCTGGTGAGCTGACGATCTGAAGAAACGACGGGGACTTTCAAATACTCATTCAGCCTTTTATCTGCCGTAAGCGAAGCGAATCGGCTGGATAAATTCGTTAAGTTGCACTAAAAAACTTTACAGAATAATGAAGATGTACAGAAGAGGAAAGCTATGGATACGATTAGTTATACATCAGCAAGAAATAATCTGGCAAAAACCATGCAACAAGTGTGTTTTGACCATGGTCCGGTAGTGATTACCAGAAAAGGTGAACAACCAGTCGTTATGATGTCAATGAGCGACTATCAATCGCTGCAAGAGACAGCATATTTACTGCGAAGTCCAAAAAATGCTCGTCGTTTGTTTGAGTCTATAGCTGAGTTAGAAAATAGAACAGGTACTGAACGAGAGCTGATGGAATGAAGCTGACTGTCTCAGAGTGAGCTTGGGACGATTACCTTTACTGGCAAAAAACAGATAAACGGGTCAACTCATTAATTAAAGAAATTAAGAGAACGTTCTATGAAGGAACCGAAAAGCCAGAGCCATTGAAACAGGGTTTATC
>NZ_JAHHPQ010000030.1:0-1415 GCF_024606245.1 Endozoicomonas sp. SESOKO2 | reverse complement strand
GAACTGGCTGCGCTCCTTTGAGGCGTCTGCCCGACTGCTCAGCTTTACCCATGCAGCCAATGAATTGAATCTTACCCAGGCTGCGGTCAGCCAGCAGGTCAAAGGTCTTGAGTCTCAGCTTGGAGTAGCCCTGTTCAAGAGGCTTCCCCGCGGGCTGGAATTGACGGAAGCCGGTATGGCTTATCTTCCCGCTGTTCATGAAGCAGTCAGCTCGCTGGCCGTGGCTACGGAAGAGCTGTTTGGTCAGGGCAGGGACAGATTGCTGACTGTCAGGGTGAATCTGGTCTTTTTTACGACCTGGCTGGCTCCTAGAATGGGCCGTTTCAGAGAAGAGTTTCCTGAGATCGGCATACGTTTTACCAGTAATATCTGGGCGGAGGACAAGGACAGGGAAGCAGACCTTGAAATACGTTATGGACGGGGCGACTGGCCGGGTCTTAAGTCTGATTGTTTAACTGAGGATGAGCTCTTTCCTGTTTGCAGTCCGGTCTTGGCCAGAGGGCTGCCACTGCCCGATTGTCCGGAACAGCTATCAGGTCATACCCTGTTGCATGTCATTGGTTATGAAGAAGGCTGGGGGTACTGGTTCAAGCAGCTGGGTTGTGAATTCCACGAAAACTCTTCAGGCATGCAGTTTGATACCCTGATTACAGCACTGGAAATGGCGAAGTATGGTCAGGGTTTTGCACTGGGCCGGACGTCACTTGTCGCAGGAATGTTGGCCAGTGGTGAGCTGGTGGCGCCATTGCCGCAGAGAGTCAGGACTTCTGAGGGATTCTATCTCACTGCGCCTGCCCGTCAGTACCTGCACCCCAAGGCAGAAATGTTCAGGAGCTGGCTTTTGGAAAATAGTCGTAGCAGCAAAGTGTCGTCATCAAAGAGCCAGTTAAATGAAGATACGAAGGTGGTTGATAGTGTAGATTGATTGACCCTGTCTCCCAGTGCTGACAGCGCAAGCGCACCTTGGCTATTTCCTTAAAGCAGGCCCAAGCCCCGGGTCATGCTTTGCGGTTTTACTGTGAGCTCTACAATGTAGCCATCCAGGAGCTTTGGAAGCTCAAGCTGGTTGGGAAGGCTGCGTCATTAGATTAGGCTGTTGAGGGGGAGGTTAGTGGGCCTGTCGATGCTGTTATGAACTTTTCTAGAAGAATTTGGCTGTCGTTGTATGCACCCACTTTCAGGGACTGCATGGCTTCTGTCAGCTTGCCTACCAACTGGTCGGCCGCTTCATCACCTACGGCAACGGCTACAGACAATGCCATGCAGCGCTCGCCGGAGGAACCAAAAGCTGCGCCAGAGCTGTTAAAGGGAGAGCACAGTCGCAATGCCGGACCTGGCATTGATTCCTGGAGTGAGTTTCAGCCTCTGGGGGTTGTTGCCGGGATCACTCCCTTCAACTTTCCGGTCATGGTGCC
>NZ_JAHHPQ010000268.1:0-6956 GCF_024606245.1 Endozoicomonas sp. SESOKO2 | reverse complement strand
TAAGCAATACATCGAACAGCAGGATAGACCGCATTAGGAGTCCTATCGGACTCCGAGCTATCCTTCCCAGCACTAGAAGTACTGGGCTTGACGCTCTTTCCGGTCATCTTCCATAGTAGAAGCATCCCACAATACCATAAACGTAAATACCGCCATGCTCAGACCTGCTACGGTGCATCTGAATGTTTTTGTGCCGGCCTGTAAATGACTGTGCCCAAGAAGCACAAAAAAAACGATGAGTATCTTTAAAATTCTATGCTGTCCAATTCGGTCTCTAACCATCGAAACGTCCAATGCCTGATTTATTCTGCAGACCAGTATAGATAACTTTAAAACCGCTGCTTTTAAAAAGGATAAGCGTTAGAAATGCTGCTCAAAAACAAGTTTCTGGAAATGAGCAGACCATCCCGATTTGAGAGCGGTTGTAGCCGACTGTTTACTGATTCTTTTGAGTCGTGCTCTGCTTCGATGTTAAGAGCTTACTGAACTGATGCCTCGACCTGCCGAAGGGTTTTGATCAACCTTGTGCATGATTATCTTAAGCCCATAATCCTGAACAATCGGCCAGATGCACGCTCATTTCATATTGGAAGAGGTCAGGAATGCATACTTATCTTGTTGTTAGGCTACTTTGCACATAGCTGGATAAAAATGTATGGATTTAACGATGAACAAAACCCTCTACACGGTGTTTCTTTTGTTGTTGTTCCCGTTGTCTGTCATTTGCAAGGCCGAAAACCTAACAGGACGTTTTGTTGTCGAATTTGTGCCGGATCGTGGTTCAGTTTCTCCGGATCATATCTTTTCTATAAAGCCCGACCTGAATACATTGTCGGGCAGCTCGCCGGACATTGAGGGTACAAACGGTTTCAACGACCCGGATTTTCCGGCTGATGACAAACGACATGGACTTAATGGTTACGGATTAACAACAACCCTTATTGAGTCGATTTCGTGGCAATTGCTTTGTGCCACTCCGCTGCTGGTTGCTTATGAACTGGCTCTGACCACCAATGACACCTCTCCAGACTTCAAAACTTATTCCCGGCTAACTTTAGAAACGTTTATCGCTGTTGGCTCGCTGTTAAACAGCTATTGGAACCTCAATTCACCGATGTTTAACCCCATGGGACAACCAGAGGCGAATCAGGATCACCCGTTTGCGATCAACACCATGACGTTTGGTCCCAGAAATAACCCAAAACAAGGCCAGTCATCCAACTTATCCACCCAGCAAACCTCAGGGACAAACACCCAAGTTAAAGGCATTGTCACAAGTTACCCGCATTCTGACTCTGGCGGTGGTAGCGAAAACCCCGAACAACAACAGCAGCATACTTTCGGTTTCAATTGTTACGTAGATAACTGTCATGGCGTTTGTCGATTCCGACCACCACCCGTTAAAGAAGATCTGGTTGGAGCAGGTGAGTGCCCTATATGCTTTATGACGTTTAAAAATGTGACTGTTACCCCCTGTTGTTCGCAGCAAATTGACACAGACTGTTTACGAAAGGTGTTTTTGAGCCCTTCACAACTGTCAGCGAAAACCTGCCCATATTGCAGAGCAAGCCTGTATTTTTTAGCACAATCACCGGATTTTACAGCAAACGCAGGGGCACATCGGGACTTACGAGCTCCTCATAACGAGCCCTCTGGCATCGGTTCCTCACAAACGAGCTCTTTCGTTAACACTACGAGACGCGGGCGAATGATCTGTGACGTGACCATAGTCGGCGAACATGGTCAGCTGCGGCCATGCGGGAGGGCTTTTAACAATCCCAGAGCCCTGTCAAGTCATAGATACAGATGTCACCATAGCGGGGAACAAATCTGTGAGGAGATAGTAATCAGCGAGGGTGGCCAGCGGCGGCGGCCATGCGGGAGGGTCTGCCCAAATGCCAGAGCCCTGTCGATTCACAGAAGCAGACACCACACCGGGCAACAAACCTGTGGCGAGACCGTCATCGGTCGGGATGGCCAGCGGCGGCCATGCGGGAGGGTCTGCCCAAATGCCAGAGCCCTGTCGATTCACAGAAGCAGACACCACAGCGGACAACAAACCTGTGACGAGACCGTAATCGGCGAGGATGGCCAGCTGCGGCCATGCGGGAGGGTCTGCCCAAATGCCAGAGCCCTGTCAGTTCACAGAAGCAGCTGCCACAGCTGGCAACAAACCTGTGACGAGACCCTAATCTGCGAGGATGGCCAGCTGCGGCCATGCGGGGCTATCCTCACAAATGCCAGAGCACTGAGCGATCATAGATTGAGATACCACACCGGGCAACAAACCTGTGACGAGACCATAATCAGCGAGGATGGCCAGCCCCGGCCATGCGGGAAACTCTGCAGAAATGCCAGAGCTCTGCAGGATCACAAATCCAGATACCACAGCCGGGCAGCAAACTTGTGACCTTATCATAATCGGCGAGGATGTCCAGCCGTGACCATGCGGGATGGTCTGCCCAAACGCCGGAGCCCTGTGGAACACAACACCTCTCCGGTCAGAGCCGAAGAGGTATCAGTAAGAAAGGAGTTAATAAAAGCGTTACAAACTCAAAACTTTCTCGCCGCGAGCGATACCCGTAGTACCACTACGAACCACTTCCAGCACCTGAGTCTGACCGATAGCGGCAATAAAGCCATCCAGTTTGTCCTGGGTACCGGCCAGCTGAATGGTATAAACCGAGCTGGTGACATCGACTATCTGCCCCCTGAAGATGTCCGCAGTGCGTTTTACTTCAGCTCTCAGTGGGCCGCTTGCACGTACCTTAATGAGCATCAGTTCACGTTCAACATGATGGCCTTCGGTCAAATCCACCAGCTTAACGACATCAATCAGCTTGTTGAGCTGCTTGGTGATCTGCTCAATCACTTGTGGATTACCGGAAGTGGTCACTGTCAGACGAGACAACGTCTCATCTTCAGTAGGCGCAACGGTCAGGGTTTCAATGTTGTAATTACGCTGGGAAAATAACCCGACAATACGTGACAAGGCGCCCGGCTCGTTTTCTACCAGTACAGAGATAATCCGTCTCATCAGGTTCTCTCCGTCTTGCTGAGCCAGAGGTCACACATGCCGCCATCCTTGATTTGCATCGGATAGACATGCTCATTGGGATCAACCTGAATGTCCATAAATACCAGACGATCTTCCAGAGAAAAGGCTTTTTCCATCGCAGGCAGCAGCTCCTCCGGGCGAGTGACCCTTATACCTATATGTCCATAAGACTCTGCCAGTTTAACGAAGTCAGGCAGAGACTCCATGTAGGAGTGTGAGTAACGGCTGTCGTACTGCATATCCTGCCACTGTCGTACCATACCCAGCGCCTGGTTGTTGATGTTAATCACCTTCAGGTGCAAATCATATTGCAGGCAGGTTGACAGTTCCTGAATATTCATCTGGATACTGCCTTCACCGGTCACACAGGCCACCTGTTCCTCAGGGAAGGACAATTTGATACCCATGGCCGCTGGCAGGCCGTAACCCATGGTGCCAAGACCACCGGAGCTGATCCAGCGATTCGGCTTGTTAAAACGATAGTGCTGGGCAGCAAACATCTGATGCTGACCTACGTCGGTGGTCACAAAGGCATCACCTTTGGTAACTTGATAAAGAGACTCAATCACCTGCTGGGGCTTGAGAATGTCGTCAGCTTTCTCATAAGTAAACAGGCCTTTTTCTCTCCAGGAATCAACGCTTGCCCACCATTCTGCCCGAGCGGCATTGTCCTGAGAACCCTGATACTCGTCTAACTGAGAGAGCATGTTTTCCAGAACAGCATCGACCGGTCCCACGATGGGGATGTCGGCCACAACATTTTTGGAAATGCTGGCCGGATCTATATCTATATGGATGATCTTGGCGTCCGGACAGAACTTTTCAGTATTATTGGTCACCCGGTCATCAAAACGGGCACCCACCGCCAGAATCAGGTCGGATTGATGCATGGTTTTGTTGGCACAATAGCTGCCATGCATTCCCAGCATTCCGACAAACTGACGATCAGACCCCGGGAAACTCCCCAGACCGTTCAAAGTATTGGTGACAGGCACGTCCAGCTTTCTGGCCAGTTCTGTCAGTAACTTTGATGCCTGTCCCAAAACCACACCACCACCGGCATAAATAACCGGTCTGCGAGCTTTCATCAGCAGTTCAACCGCTTTGCGAATCTGCCCGTTATGACCCTTGGCAGGCGGGTTGTAAGAACGGATTTTGACCTTTTCCGGGTACTTGTACTCGTATTTCTTTGTCAGGTCGGTAATGTCCTTGGGAATATCAACCACCACAGGACCTGGCCGCCCGGTCTGGGCAAGATGGAAAGCCTTGCGGATAACCTCTGGAATATCTTCAGCTTTCTTCACCAGGAAGCTGTGCTTGACGATAGGTCGGGAGATACCCACCATATCCACTTCCTGGAACATGTCAGTCCCGATAAAGCCGGACGGTACCTGACCCGAAATCACCACCATGGGAATAGAATCCATATAGGCGGTGGCAATACCAGTGATCGTATTGGTAGCGCCTGGTCCTGATGTCACCAGCGCAACTCCGGGCTTACCTGTAGCCCGAGCATAGCCGTCAGCCATATGGGTAGCTGCCTGTTCATGGCGCACCAGAATATGGGTAACGGCTTTTTGTCTGAAGATCGCGTCGTAGACGTGCAACAAGGCTCCACCAGGATACCCGTATATATACTCTACCCCTTCATCAGCCAACGAACGGACCACCATGTCCGCGCCGGATAAAAGCTCCACGTTTGCTTACCCTCGGCAGTACTAATTATTAGAAATGAATCGGCTTGACGCCGTTGAGCTAATGCTCATGAACAGCCCATGCTGCCTGAGCGGTTAGGGACTCCGGCCTCTCTTTTTTCACAGCGTACAAAGCAACAAACGCTGTACTCAAGGCCTCAACATTCCTGTATGGGTAGGGTCAGGAATCTGGCACATGACGCCCGGCAAGGCTCATCTGCCAGCATTCCAAGGAATGCTCTGATCAGGGAATGGATAAGTCCCCCGGATTGTCGCATAAACCCCCGAATTCACCTGATTAGGTAGCCCCGGGAGGACACATTCTTTACCTTCACTGGAGCAGAGTCAATAGCGGAACGTAGCAGAATTACGGAAATTGCGTACATTTTAGTGGTAAGGATAAGTATTCAAGATAATCACCACCCTGTCACTCACCCTCTGGCTTTAGCTCAACATCCAGACTCGAACGACAGCGAACGTCCAACCTCAGCGTCGTCTTATCTTATAGTCTGAGAACGTAGCCATGCCCATTTTCATAGTGATCGTCAGCAGAACGACCACTCGCAGAGTGTTACTGGAATTCTTAGATAAGCATGATAGAGGGAACCCGTTTTATTACATGAAATCGGGCAGGGTGAAGGATGATTCCAAATCGTATTGGGGACAGAAGTTCAATAACCTTGTTCAGTTACATGGAAGACTGACAAGACTCGATTCAGCGGCATAGCCTTTAAATCAGTGGTTGCCAACAGGCAATCCACCGGATTTTATCATTGGGTGGCGTGTTAGTTGTTGGGGAGGCGTTGACGGATGAGTAATTCTAACTGTTCTATTTTTTCGTCGCTACGTTTAAAGCCTGCATGGGTGGCTTCAGTAAGAGCACCAATGGCAGTTTTAATTTCTGAGAGTTCACGGTCATGCTGTGCAAAGCGCAAGCCATTTTCCCGCTGGTTTTCCATTACAATCTTATGTGTTTCCCCGGTAATCTAGATGAGCCGGTGTACGGCGTTATCCAGCGATTCAAAATAGGATTCAAGTCTCCCTGCACGATGCTCCAGTGACATACCGCGTTTCGTTATCATTTATTGTGAAAGCAGTCAGCATAGCAGATATTGAGAGATTGCACGGAGACACCTAACATACCTACTCAGGGACATCCTTATCGGTTGGAAACATAATGCCTACTCAGGGACATTCTGATCGGCTGGTAACATAATGTCTGGTTCAGCCTCACCGCCAATGACGTCGTCGGGTTGAGGGGCGCAGCCTCGGAAAGAACTGGAAGAATTGTTATGTTGCAGCTTGTGGCACAAAACTGATTTTTACTTTATACCCAATCGCCTTTGCATAATCTTCGATAGTTGACAACTTTGGAGATGTTTTAGAATTTACATTCTCCAAGCGTGAAATATTACTTTTTTGCGTATGCAGAATTTCAGCCAGTTCTTCCTGGGTTAAGCCTGCTTCTTTACGAAGGGCAATAAGCTGCTTACGTAATTCATAAGCAAGCTCAAGCTCTTCGTACTCTGCCCTCACTTTTGGATTTTCAAGAGCTTTTTTCTTGAAATCAGAAAATGTTGGTCTTGTCATTTTTTGACCTCCTTCATCCGCTTTTTGGCAAGATCCAGCTCTTTTTTAGGCGTTTTCTGTGTTTTCTTGATGTAGGAGTTGAGGATGATGACCTCTTGCCCCTTGACCTGACAAAACAGAGAACGACCTATGCCTTCTTTGCCTTTTGCTCTGATCTCGAAGAGACCATCACCCATTGGAGCTGTATATGGCTTGCCCAAAGCAGGGCCAAATTCTTCAATCATTTCAGCTAGATGGATGAAGTTAGCCAAGATTCCCTCGGGGAAGCTCAGGGTCTCTTCCTCTACCTTCTTGCTGTAAAACGTAACTCGCCACTTCATACAGAAAGGTTATCATACTTGATAACTCTTGCAAGAAATAGTTCCCTGATATTTGTGAAGAGCCTGCTTGCTGCAATATATGGAGGAGACCGGGGATGCTGAAACTTTCAAACAGATGATCACTGATCTGCCTGCTGAGCAGGCGGTAGAGACTGTGAGAAATGCTTCGTTTTTTGGGCGGTTGATGGGTTTGAGTAAGTCAGTATTTCAGCTACGAATTTCAGACAATAGCTCTGGACGATTGTCCAGCAGTCTGAACAGTTTTACCAGTGAAAGTGGTGGTTTGGTTTTGCC
>NZ_JAHHPQ010000267.1:0-3008 GCF_024606245.1 Endozoicomonas sp. SESOKO2 | reverse complement strand
TTTTTAGGGTATATCAGATGGGGTATTTATTGAAACACAGTTTTATTTGATAAAAGTAATTCAATTAAATCAATGAGTTAAAGCTTTTTCAATATTCTGCCAGAAATTACTTACATTTAGTGGTAAAAGTAAGTATTCAAGATAATCACCTCCCTGTCACTCACCCTCTGGCTTTAGCTCAACATCCAGATTCGAACGACTGCGAACGTCCAACCTCAACGTCGTCTTATCTTTCAGTCTGAGAACCTGGCCATGCCCATTTTCATAGTGATCAGCAGAACGACCCGAAGTATATCGCCAGAATTCGCAAGTCAGATCCCTCCTGTTAAGCCGAGCCGACAAAGGCGGCGTCAGGTGAGCGAAACGAAAGAACCGGGAGTATTTGTGATGCGGCATTGCCCCTGTTTGTTCTGATCAATGAACAGACTGATAACCTTGTCGCTTATATCGGTGATAAAAATAGCAGGCTGCTCCGATGACTGACGCCGTTCCAACAAAAACGACACTTCCAACTACAGCAGGAATAATGATTTTATTATTATCAGAGGGAAAATTAATAGATTTGCCCATACACCCATCCGGAAAATCGTAAAACTGCGGTTTATAAGGCATATTCCAGCTGGCGACACAATCACTCTCTCCACAGTTAATTATCCCGCAACTCTCAGCACCAGTTTCGCAAACAGAGCTTATTTTGACAGTGCATTTTTCTGGTATATCTAGAAAAATATTTGTAGCTTGTCCAGCACCATCGCCTTTTGTACAAAAGTCCCATAATAACCCTTTGTATTTAAAGTGCGGAATGGCACATGATCCGTCATTAGGTAACAACGGTCGAGAATGGCTTGTTACACCAATGTGAAGAAACCCATCATCGCCCCTAAAATAATAGCTGTCATCATCCCCCCAATATGGGCATGTAAACCAACCTCTGCTTCCCCAAGAGTTAACAGCCACAGTACAAACTTCTTTATTCTTTGGGTTAGTAAAATTGCCAACCGCATTACCCTCATGACAAGCCGTCCAAGTCAATTTTTCATGTCTAATGTATAAAAAAGATACAGGGCAATTTTTGTCATTAACGTACGGAATGCATGGATCCGTAGGCAGAAAATTGTCAGATCCATAATAATCAATTTTACACTTACAATCATCTTCACAACTAAACGGGTAATTCATAGATATATGATCATATTCATAAACACTTATTTCACATGTTGTCTGTGTGCGTGGAATAAAACATGTAGCATCTTGACAAACTTTATTAATGGGAAACCACGTTAGATCTTTACAATCAAAAAAAACATTAGCAGTATCTTGAAAACTAAATGAAATGTTAGATGGACATTTTATAACTCCATCTTTGGTAGTATTAACAGATTGGTAAGACTCATCAGCAAGCAATGAGGTAACTGCCTGTGAGCTAATAATTACAATTTGTAATAAAACATAGAGACAAGAAGTTTTCATAATAAATGCCCTGATCAACTTCAAACAAGCCATGAAAAATAAACAGGTTTGACTTGCCGGGCTCAGTATAGCCGCATAAACCCTTAAATCAGTGGTTGCCGACAGACAATCCACTGGATTTTATTGTCAGGTGGCGTGTTAGTTGTTGGGGAGGCGTTGACGGATGAGTAATTCTAGCTGTTCTATTTTTTCGTCGCTACGTTTAAAGCCTGCAAGGGTGGCTTCAGTAAGAGCACCAATGGCAGCTTTAATTTCTGAAAGTTCACGGTCATGCTGTGCAATGCGCAACCGATTTTCCCGCTGGTTTTCCAGTACAATCTTCTGTGTTTCCCCGCTAATCTCGATGAGCCGGTGTACGGCGTTATCCAGCGATTCAAAATGGGATTCAAGTCTCTCTGCACGATGCTGCAGTGACATACTGCGTTCCGTTATCAATTATTGTGCAAGCAGTCAGCGTAGCAGATACTGAGAGATTGCACAGAGACACCTAACATAGGGTTATGTTGCTACCTAAACAATTCAGAATGTGACCCCAGACGCTCAAAGAATATTTTATCTTCTACCACTGCATAGATTAATAACCAGTCTGGCTCTATGTGACATTCTCGATAGCCGCGATAGTTACCAGTCAGGGAATGGTCTTTGTATCTCGCTGCAAGTGGTCTATCTTCTATGAGCCGGTCTGTGACTTTTTTTAATTTTGAGCAATCTTTACCCTGCTTCTTTGCTTTTTTAACGTCCCTTTTGAATTGATTCGTACTGACTGGCTTTAGCATCATTAAATATCCAAGTCATCGTACATTTCCTGAGCGTTTTCGTAGTGCGTTAAACCAACCCCTTTCTCTGTGTCGTCAAAGGCTTTAAGGGTTTCTTCATTAGGTATACGAACATCAAAAGGTAATCCATTGCACAAACCTACTTGCTTATAAAACAAGGTGATTGCATCTGTTGCGTTCAGCCCCAGTTTCTTGAATATCGCTTCTGCATGTTCCTTCACATCAGGCTCTATTCTGGCTCGGATCATTGCGCTTTTGCTCATTTTTAAGTACCCCTATGCGTCATATTGTTCTGTACAGTGTCATTGTAGATCATTTGGGGTACAGTGCAAACGCAACATAACAAACGCTTCCAATTCGTGGCTTCGCCACCCGACCGCCCTTCGGTCGGCGTCTGAAGCTGAGGGATATACTGCACACTCGGTATAATATCATCAACAACCGTACCACGAAGCATACTATCATGGCAGGGAAGCAACTCTCGGAGAAATCGCAAAGGCCGACCATAGCATACGCATGGCCAAAGCTTATACGACATTGCTAGCCCACCCTGACAGTGTCATACAGCAGCGAGGCCGTGACCTAAAGCTCTACGAAGAGATCCTGCGTGACGACCAGTTAAAATCCTGTTTCCAGCAAATACGTCTGACTGTCTCACAGTGACTAGTAAGTATTTCAGCTGCGAATTTCAGACAAAAGCTCTGGATGATTGTCCAGCAGTCTGAACAGTTTTACCAGTGAAAGTGGTGGTTTGGTTTTGCC
>NZ_JAHHPQ010000266.1:0-1021 GCF_024606245.1 Endozoicomonas sp. SESOKO2 | reverse complement strand
AATGCCCTGAGAAACAAACAGGTACAACTGGGCGGTGATGATGGTACTGGCGGCAGGATCGGGCAACTGTTTCGTGATCAGGCCCGTCTGGAATATCAGATTGAAATCCGGGAAGTATCCATGGCGACAAGGACCGAAGCTCTGAGGGCTGCCAGGCAAGCTGTTGTGAATGATGACAGCCCCTTCCAGTACTCGCCAAAACAAGCAGAAGTTCTGGACGCTATCCACAAATTCACGCAGCAGCATTCTCTCAAAAAACAAGCTCTGGAAGCCTCACTGGGTCTGGCAGAATTAGCAACAGAAAGCGGTAAGTTTATACAGGACTCTAACTTTTTCGATTTTGACGATGAATTCGCACCGGTCCGCCTGCGGGCATTGACAGGAGATGGTCTGGCGTTTGATCAGGCCAGTCGGATCGTGGAAGTCTTCAGGAACCTGAAGACGACCTTCCCGGACCTCCCTTCCGAGCCTATAGAACATCAGCCTCTGAATGTATTGCAAACTATCGATAAGCTGAAAATAATGGCCAGAAATGAGCTGAAAACGGGGGCTCAACAATACGACGACGAAATACACGGCATGGGTGCAGCAGCCATTCACCACATCGAGCATGAACCAGGGAATCTGAAAAGCTTCTCAGACTACTTCGCTACCCATTCTGCCAGTGCTAAAAAGATTATCGCTCTGCTGCGCGAAGGTCTGATCAGCAAGATTGAACTTGAGCACTACATGAAGTCCTTCAGAGGTATCAACGATTATCAGACAGTGGATGAATTTGAACACTTCCTTGGTTATAAACATGGCATCAAGCTGCCTGAGTTCAAGAAGGTCGTCCAGATGCTGTCCGACGAGGGTATTAAGGAATTCATGCAGAGTGCCTTTAATCCTGTGACCTTGACCACCACCAACCCCGCGGGTATGAAAGAGTCTGTTGCCGGCATGAAAGACTACGCCGCTGCGATCATCGCCAACTACGTTCTTGACGATATTGCCTTTGAAAATGGCCGCAGAACGGCAGCAT
>NZ_JAHHPQ010000265.1:0-1487 GCF_024606245.1 Endozoicomonas sp. SESOKO2 | reverse complement strand
CAGGTGACAGGATCACAGTTTAAAGTAAGAATAAATGCATCCTGGTGGGTGAAATTTGTTCTTCACTCATAGCTGCCTTGAATAAAATAACGAACACTTAGCCGTACACGCTTTCCACTCCAGAGGATACATCCATGATATCTGAAAAATATCCGGTCCTGATGAGACTGCTTCACTGGCTGATGGCCCTTACAATCCTGGGTATCATTGCCAGTGGTTGGTACATGGCAGGCCTGTCCAAAGATGTCAGCTATAAATACGACATCTACCCATGGCACAAGTCTTTCGGCATCCTGGTGCTCCTGCTGGTAGTGATCCGCATTCTGATACGATTATTCAGCAAAGTACCCAAGCTACCCAAAGGATTGCCGCATCATGAAAAGGTATTGGCCAGAGTCACTCATTATTCTCTCTATGCCTTGATGATTCTTGTGCCTGTCAGCGGTCTCACCATGTCGGACGCTGGAGGGCGTGCTGTCTTCTTCTTTGGCATACCTCTGCCCGAGTTAATGGAAGACAACAAGGAGCTTGCAGGAACCCTGCATACGATTCACACCTATATTCCCTACGCATTTCTGGGGATCATTGCGCTTCATGTGGTAGGTGCACTTAAACACCGGTTTATGGATAAACCTGAAAACGATGTGCTCGGCAGAATGTTGTGAATTTGTCAAAAAGGGCTCCTTGTAAGAGCCCTTTTCTATAGTCTTTCCCAGTGAGCCCCGCGCCCTTTGCCAATGGGCTTCAGCTCTCCGCTTCTTCGCTTCTGCTGAACCACCTTCTTCACCAGTTCCCGGCTGACCGTAGGTAACTGAATACAAATATCAGCCACTGAAAAAGGACCCTTTGCATTGTCAATTGCCATAGCAATCAACTGCGACTTGGGAGCCCGGCTGCCCTGGTTTTGCAGTGCATCCACCCTTAACTCCAGCTCTTCATACGCTTTGATCACACTGTCCAGAAAGAAGTTAATCCAGGGCATGGGGTTATGGGTCCCTTCATGCCAACCTTTCACACTGAACCGGAGGGCATCCATATAAGCCTGCTCGTTCTGCGCAAAGATTCTTTCCAAACTGATATAGCGACAAATATCATAGCCATTGATGGAAAGCATCAGAGTAGCAATCAGCCGGGAAATTCGCGTATTACCATCACTGAACGGGTGTATGCAGAGAAAATCCAGTACTGCACAACTCACCACCAGCAGAGGTTCTATCGTCTTTTCCAGACACTGGTGATAGAGCCCCACGCTGAACTCCATCGCTTTTGGCGTTTCAGTAGCCGGAACGGTTCGATAAAGAACGCCTACCCGATTACCCTCTGAATCACGCTCCACAATATCCTTGTTGGTCGCTTTCCATCGTCCTCCTTCATGGGGAAAGTGACTGTACAGGGTGGCATGAAGCTGCCGGATAAGCCCCGGAGAAACATTAGTGTGCTCTGCAGGCTCCGTCACCCTGTCCAGTACATCACGGTACCCCGCTATC
>NZ_JAHHPQ010000029.1:0-1460 GCF_024606245.1 Endozoicomonas sp. SESOKO2 | reverse complement strand
AAAGTACAATGTGGAAATAATATGAACGCAGTGATTCTGGCTGTCGCCGTCATGCTCGCATTGAGTTTGTTGCGCGTGAATGTGGTTCTGGCGCTCTTTATTGGGGCTATGGCCGGGGGACTGATTGGAGGTCTGGATATTGTCCAGACGCTTGAGGCATTTTCAAGAGGCCTGGGCGGTGGTGTGGGCATTGCCATCAGTTACGCTATGCTGGGGGCTTTTGCCATGGCCATTGGTCGCTCCGGCATACCCGAGTGGATGGCCGGGAAGATCATTCGCAAAGTGAAAGGCAGCAACAATTCGCAGAATAATGTAAAGCTAAAATACAGTTTGTTCCTGACGCTTGTGTTGATGGCTTTTTCTTCCCAGAACTTGATACCTATCCATATAGCTTTTATTCCCATACTGATTCCTCCTTTGTTATCGGTATTCAGTGCTATGGCAATTGATCGTCGTCAGGTAGCCTCCTTATTACCTTTGGACTTACCGCGACCTACATGCTCTTCCCTATAGGGTTTGGCAGTGTGTATCTGAACCAGATTCTTGGTGGCAACCTCCATGAAAATGGGCTGGATATTGAATTGAGCCAGATGCCACTGGCGATGGCGATTCCCGTTTTTGGCATGTTTCTGGGATTACTGATAGCGGTTTTTTTCAGTTATCGAAAGCCGAGAGCCTATCGTGTAGAAGAAACCCTTTTGATCCACGGACAAGATGTTCAGTTAAGCAAGGCTGCCATCATTACCTCTGCCATTGCCATCGTGCTGGTGCTGGTAAGTCAGTTGATGACAGGTTCCATGGTTCTGGGGGCCGCAATGGGTTTTATTACAATGGTCATCGGGCGGGTAGTCTACTGGCGGGAAGCGGATGAGGTATTCAATGAGGGCCTGCGAATGATGGCCGTTTTTGGCTTCATCATGATCTCGGCCGCGGGCTTTGCGGAAGTGCTGCGTTCAACAAAAGATATTCCGGCACTGGTGAGTCAGGTGCAGATTTTTGTGGGAGGCAGTCAGGCCCTTGCGGCCATTCTTATGCTTCTGGTCGGTTTGCTAATCACGATGGGGATTGGCTCTTCGTTCTCAACGGTTCCGATCATTGCCACCCTTTATGTGCCACTGGGTATGGAACTTGGTTTTACGCCACTGGCCATAGCCTGTCTTGTGGGAGCCGCCGGAGCGTTAGGTGATGCAGGCTCTCCGGTTTCGGAATCCACCATTGGTCCCACCGCCGGTTTGAATGTGGATGGTCAGCACGACCACATTCGGGATTCGGTGATTCCTACCTTTCTGCACTTTAACATCCCGATGATCATTTTTGGCTGGATTGCCGCCATGATTCTCTGATTCCGAAAACACAAACAGGGCCAGATGGCCCCGTGCGAATCACTTATGAATCTGTGAATTAAAGATCAAGTTCAGATAGATACTTTTCAACAACCTTGGCAGGGAGTGGGATGTAAC
>NZ_JAHHPQ010000264.1:0-1852 GCF_024606245.1 Endozoicomonas sp. SESOKO2 | reverse complement strand
AGGGAGATCACTGCATCTTACCAGTGTGAATCTTTATTGGAGCAACTGCCCTTAGAGATAAAGTATAAAGTCATTGACTCTCTGAATCTTCCAGCGGTAGCCCTTTTAAAACGGACATGCTCCAAGTTCTACAATGCTATCAAAGAAGGTGATGCTCTGGCGAAGGCTTGGTATCAGCGGTTTCCTTCAGCACTCCAGGCTCAACTCAAGAGAGTCATCAGTACAAAAGATAACAACCAACTCAGCGACTGGTTAGGGCAGTTTACGAATGATGAGGTGCTAATAAAGTCACTTATACAACGCCGAAAGAGTGATCAATTTCCCGCTATTTTCTATTTCACCATCACTGAACTGATGTCTAAATGTGAAACATTTGAATGGGTTGGAAAAGGCGAGATTTCTCATGGTGGCGAGATTAGATCAGCCACCTTTAGTGGCGATGGCCGCCACGTGGTGACCGTGAGTTCTGCTTTTGGTGAAGATACAGCGAAAATCTCTGGTCAGGACATCAATGGGTCATGGTATGTAAAAACCAGCTGTTTTCATACCGATCTTATCAACTCAGCCACCTTTAGCCCTGATGGCAATCATCTGGTCACTGCCAGTTATGATTGCACGGCGAGAATCTACAGTTTGGAGGCCGATGGATCCTGGCAAGAAAAGGAGACCATTACCTATGATCGTCCGGTCAGCTCAGCCACGTTCAGTCCCGATAGCACTCTTTTGCTGACCGCCAGTTATGGTCGCACGGCGAAAATCTACGGTTTGGAGGCCAATGGATCCTGGGTACCAAAAGCCAGCATTTCCCATCGAGGTTCAGTCTGCTCAGCCACCTTCAGCGTTGATGGGTGCTATGTGATAACCTGCACCGGTAGCGCTAATGGGGTGAAAATCCTTAGCCAGGAGGAAGATGGATCATGGCTGGAGAATGCTACTGTTCCCTATGACAATCATGCTACTTCAGCCACCTTCAGCTACGATGGCACCCATGTGCTGACCGTTGGTGTAATGCCTGAGTACGGTAGGTTCAACGATACCCCCTCCAACCGCGATGGCACCCACATGGTGAAAATTTATGGCCATAAGACCGATGGATCCTGGGAACTAAAGGCTGACATTCGCCATTCTTCTTGGGTCACTTCAGCCGACTTCAGCACCGATGGCAGCCATATTGTGACTGCCAGTGTCGATGGTACGGCGAAAATCTACGGTCTGAAGGCCGATGGATCATGGGAATCAAAAACCACCATTCGTCATGGCAGTTCGGTACCATCAGTTACTTTCAGCGCTGATAGCCGCCATCTGCTGATCGCCAGTCAAAATAAAACGGTGAAAATCTACGGCCTTAAGGACGGAGTCTGGAATGAAAAGGCCTCCATTACTCATGACGGCGAGGTCAATTCAGCCGTCTTTAGCACTGATAGTCGTCATGTGGTAACCGCCAGTAAAGATAAAACAGCGAAAATCATTGGCCAGCAGCTCGATGGATCATGGGTAGTGAAAGCTTCCATTTCACATCAGGGTGAAGTCAACTCAGCCAGCTTCAGTGCCGATTGTTGCCATGTGGTCACCGCCAGTGACGATGGCACGGCGAAAATCACTGAAGTAAGGGGTTCTCTGGCTTCACCTGAATCGGCACAGACTGGTGGTGATTGACGAAGCCCGGAACCTGATGCGGGTCACGCAGAGGACCGCCGCTGAGTGACGCCACTCTGCTTGTGCCGAAAGACAGAAACAGTGTTCGTTGCGCTTACCAACATCTTATGAACTTTTATTCCAAAACCGGGTCCAACTCGTCACATCCATTTTGAATGTCGTTTCAAAATCAGGACGAATAACAACTTTAGAGTGA
>NZ_JAHHPQ010000263.1:0-1223 GCF_024606245.1 Endozoicomonas sp. SESOKO2 | reverse complement strand
CGCAACCTTTGTTCCCCCGGACCCTATACAGCTAATGGATCATCTGGAAGCCTGGCATCATTATCTGGGCGAGAGTGATTTTGATGTACTGGCTCAGACCGCCATCGTTCATGCCCAATTTGAGCTGATTCATCCATTCAAGGATGGTAATGGCCGTATTGGTCGTTTGATTATACCGCTGTTTTTGTACAGTAAGCAGAGACTCTCCAGCCCTATGTTTTATCTCTCAGGTTATCTGGAAGCACACCGGGATGAATATTACGAGCGGCTAAAGAAGATTTCCCGGGAAGGCGACTGGACAGGCTGGATCGAATTTTTTCTGAAAGCCATACTTGTTCAGGCCAGAGATAATGTTCAGAAAGTAAAAGCGATCATGTCGTTATATGAAAAGACTAAAGTCAGGGTTCAACAAACGACAGGCTCAAAGTTCACGATGCAACTGGTGGATACACTTTTTGACAGACCCATTTTTCAAGTGAGCGACTTCGTCAAACGGTCCGGTATCAGTAAGCCTACCCTGCATGGTCTTCTGCGTCAGCTGCATGTGCCGGACGGCCCCATAGTAACGCTAAGGGAAGGATCTGGCCGTCGCCCTGCTATTTATGCATTTCCAGAACTGCTTCGTATCTGTGAAGGCTTGTCTGGGCACTAACGTCAGTTTTTGAGGCTCGTTCTCTGCCCACGGGCAGCTTATAAATATAAACGGGTATGGTTTAAACTGCCTGCTGAGTTCACTGCCGCACAGGCAGCTTAGAAATCTGATGAATGAAGATAGGGAAGGCATAGCTAGTTTAGTGCGTTGAAAATTATGGTGCATAAACCTAACTCCAGCTGTTCTGGTCGCAACAGAACCGTATAGCTGCCTTTTCATGAAAGTTGCTCCGAAAATAGAGCTTAAGTCTTCTGAAGAAAGGCGTCTCAGAAAGCTGGCTTCTGCAAATACTGGCAGTCTACGCGTCGCCCGTCGTTCGAAAATCATTGGCTAGTGAGCAAAGACATACACATGCGGAGTGGCTAAAATTTCTGAAACTGATTGATAGGCTCCTAAGGACAAAGCTCTTCATCTGATCTGCGACAACTATTTTATGAGTTACTGAGTCAACTCATCAGGCTTCTTCCTGATGCTGTCTTTAAGCACTTCTGAAGCCATTCGGTTGATCTGTTTGAAGTCGTGCTCGGTCAGAAACTCGAACTGTTTTTGCTTCCTTTTACTCAACTTGCCT
>NZ_JAHHPQ010000262.1:0-3469 GCF_024606245.1 Endozoicomonas sp. SESOKO2 | reverse complement strand
TTACTCTGGGTGCCGGAACCAGCATTCTTGATGGACAGGTGGATCTGGACTTTGCGGCTGTCTATGACACCGTTGAGAATGACGATGTAAAAGGTGGTGGCCAGCTGACTGACACGACTACATCTTACGCAGGTAAGTACGAATCCAGCTCTTACTCCTTGCATGCTTCTGCGACTTACCGTTTCTAATTCGGTTTTTCAGTAGCATCTTATAACAAGGCCGCCGATCAAAAGATGAGCGGCCTTTTTGTTTGGCATTCAGGTGAAGTCCAACAAGTTCTCAGTGATTGAGAATCTGCCCCAAAAATGCCCTGCTACGTTCAGACTTCGGATTATTAAAGAAGACTTCCGGTGTCGCCTCTTCCACGATTTGCCCCTGATCCATAAAGATCATGCGATCTGCTACCGTTTTTGCAAAACCCATTTCATGGGTCACGCAGAGCATGGTCATGCCTTCATTGGCCAGTTCAATCATGACGTCCAGCACTTCCTTGATCATTTCCGGGTCCAGTGCGGAGGTGGGCTCATCGAACAACATGATTTCCGGGTTCATGCAGAGGCTTCGGGCAATCGCTACACGCTGTTGCTGGCCTCCAGAGAGCTGCCCGGGATATTTATCCGCCTGATCGGGAATACGGACACGCTCAAGGTATTCCATCGCCGTTTTTTCCGCTGCTTTTTTAGCGGTTTTCCTGACCCAGAGCGGTGCCAGTGTGCAGTTTTCCAGCACCGTCAGATGGGGGAACAGATTGAACTGCTGGAACACCATACCGACCTCACGACGAACCTTCTCTATATTTTTCAGATCCCGGGTCAGTTCTGTGCCATCAACAATAATCTGGCCTTCCTGATGCTCTTCCAGAGCGTTAATGCAGCGAATCAAAGTCGACTTACCCGAACCGGATGGCCCGCAGATCACGATCTTTTCGCCACGCACCACATCCAGATTAATATCTCTGAGGACATGAAAGTTGTCGTACCATTTGTTAACCCCATTCAACCTGATAACAGGGCTTGCAGGGTCTTTTACTTCCCGGACCATCTTATCCATGAAGACCTCTCATTTTCTTTAATTCTTTTCCAGTCGCTGGCTGTACTTGGATATACCAAAGCAGAACAACCAGAACACAAAGCCGGCAAACAGATAACCTTCTACAGCACTGCCCAGCCACTCGGGGTCATTCAGGGCTGCCTGAACAATCGAAAGCAGATCAAACAGACCAATCACCAATACCAGACTGGTGTCTTTGAACAGTGCAATAAAGGTGTTCACTATTCCGGGAATCACCAGACGCAGAGCCTGAGGCAGAACCACCAGTAGCATACTCTGCCAGTAACCCATTCCGAGACTCTGACAGGCTTCCACCTGCCCTTTTGGAATCGCCTGCAATCCACCACGCACCACTTCGGCCATATAAGCTGACTGGAACATGACAATCCCGATCAGGGCCCGAACCAGTTTGTCGAAAACGATTTCTTCCGGAACAAACAGAGGTAGCATGACCGAAGCCATAAACAACACAGTAATCAGCGGAACCCCACGCCAGAGTTCAATATAAGCCGTACAGAACGTCCGAATGACCGGCATGGAAGATCGCCTGCCAAGGGCCAGCAAAACGCCTACCGGTAATGATGCCAACATGCCATAAAGCGCCAGCACCAAGGTCACCATCAGGCCACCCCACTTATGAGTTTCAACCTCGGGCAGACCGAAGTAACCTCCAGACAGCACCAGCCAGGAGGTAACCGGCAATACCAGCAATCCCAAACCCAATGCCAGCTTCTTGCCGGGAATAGCCGGAATCATCAGCCAACCCAGAATCAGGGCCAACTGCACAAAAAACAGATTCACCCGCCAGATTTCACTCTCCGGATAGAAGCCGTAAATAAACTGATCCAGTCGTGCAGTGACAAAAGCCCAGCAGGCACCGTCAACATTGCAGGCCGAGCGGCTTTCTCCCGTCCAGGTAGCGTCCATAACTGCCCACTGCCATAAGGGAGGAAGGATCAGATAAAGACCGTAAATAAGCGTCAATGTGATCAGTGACTGTGAGGGCGTCGCAAACAGCTTCTCCCGCATCCAGCCTAAAACACCCCTCGAGTTGACCGGGGGCTCTCTTGCAGGAATCATTTTTTCTTCCATCATCGTGCTCTTCATTAAGAGAGTCCTTACCGCTCTACCAGCGATGCCCAACGGTTATACAAGTTCATCAAAACAGATACGGTAAGGCTGATCGTGAGATAAACGGCCATGGTCATGGCGATCACCTCAACGGCCTGACCGGTCTGGTTCAGGGTGGTTCCCGCAAAGACACTGACCAGATCCGGGTAACCTATGGCCGTCGCCAGTGAAGAGTTCTTGATCAGGTTCAGGTACTGATTGGTCAGGGGTGGAATAATCACCCGCATGGCCTGAGGAATCACCACCAGACTCAGCACGCGGCGAGGCTTGAGACCCAGAGCCGCAGCGGCTTCTTTCTGACCTTTGCTGACAGACTCAATACCAGAGCGAACGACTTCAGCAATAAAAGCCGCAGTATAAATACTCAGAGCAAACCAGAGCGCAGCCAGTTCAGGAATTAAAACCAGACCGCCGGAGAAATTAAAACCTTTTAATTCTGGTATCTCCCATCGCAACTGAGCATCCACCAGAAAGCTGGTCACGAGAGGAATCAGCACAACACTTGAAGCCATTGCTGCCTTGATATAAAGAACCATTTGCCCTTTGTTTTCTTGGTGCTGAGCTTTAAGCAGCCATGAGCGCATAAAGAGTCTCAAAACCAGCACAGCAGCAAGACAGGCCATGAAAACCCAGGCAACCGTCACCATACCCGCGTTCAATTCGGGCCAGGGAAGAGAGATACCACGAACATTAATAAAGATGGAGTCAAACAGACTGATGCTTTGACGGGGGTTCGGCAGAATACCCAGAACCGCAAAGTACCAGAAGAAAATTTGCAGCAGCAGGGGAATATTGCGGAAAACCTCAATATAAATACTGGCCATTTTAGACAGGAGCCAGTTAGAGGAGAGCCGGGCCACACCAATCAGAAATCCAAGAATAGTGGCAAAGATAACGCCGAGAAAAGAGACCAGTAAAGTATTGAGTAGGCCTACCAGAAACGTTCTGCCAAAGGTATGGCTTTCGTCGTACTCCACCAGTGTCTGGATAATGCCAAAACCTGCAGACTGGGATAAAAAATCAAAGCCGGTGCTGATGCCGCGATGCTCTAGATTCGACAGGGTATTGTTCACTACCCAGGCGACCATTGCCACAACGGCAAGGATCAACAGAACCTGAAAAAGAACAGCCCGCCAGACCGGGTCGCGCCAGAGTCTTACTAACATAGGGTGCCTTTTATTAGCCATGAAGAATCCGTTCATGGCTCTACTTTTATTTTTGCTATAGGTATTTCGCTAGCAGCCTGTCGGACTTAAGGCTGTCCTACTGCGGTTGCAATAAATTGGTC
>NZ_JAHHPQ010000261.1:0-1434 GCF_024606245.1 Endozoicomonas sp. SESOKO2 | reverse complement strand
CGGGGCAAATTGAGTAGCGGAGACTCACTGCTCTCAGATACACTGATTTCCCTACTCCCACTGACACCCGTTGGTGCATGCTCCGATATAGATTGAGGAGGTTTTGGTAAATATAAGAAAGCAGCTTTTGAGTTGTTATTTATTGAATCCATGTTTTGTCAATCCTTAGTTTGATAGTTTGTATTTATCTTCAATCAGGAAGAACATCCAAAATTGAAACTAAGGATTGGATTCTGTCTTAAAGTAAAAGTTCATGACATGTTGTTAAGTGAAACTAACAAAAGTTTCTGTCTTTCAGCACACGCTAAATAGCGTCACTCAGAAGAAACCTCTTAAATTGAATAAAAGTGAAGGCAAACAATCAATTATTCATTCATTCGCAGCTCAGTGATTTTCGCCTTGTGATAGCCATTGTCTGCGGCAGTGGTAAGCACATGGCTGCAGTCGCCACTGAAGGTGGCTGATGAGACCAGCCCCCGATGGGAGATAGTGGCTTTTTCTACCCATGATTCTTCAGCCGTCAGGCCAATAATTTTCGACGTTTTATCTTTACTGGCGGTCACTATATGGCGGCCATCGGTACTGAAGGTGGCTGAATAGACTCGACCATTATGATAAATAGTGGTTTTTTTCTTCCATGATCCATCGCTCTCACGGCCGTAAATTTTCACCTTGCCATCGTCACCGGCGGTCACCACGTAGCGGCCATCGGCGCTGAAAGTGGCTGAATTAACATCACCGGCATGGTGAATGGTGGCTTTTTCTTCCCATGATCCATCTTTATTCTGGCCGTAGATTTTCGCCTTACCATCATTACTGGCGGTCACCACATGGCTGCCATCGGGACTGAAGGCGGCTGAGTTGACCTTATTTTTATGGAAAATAGTGGTTTTTAATCCCAATAATCCGTCGTCCTCATGACCATAGATTCTCACCGTGTAATCGTCACTGACGGTCACCAAATAGTTGCCATTTGCGCTGAAGGCAACTGAATCGGCATGGGTAGCATAGTACGCGGAATTTTCTTCCCATGTTCCACCTTCCTCCTGACCGTAAATTTTCGCCCCGCCATCATAACTCGTGGTCATTACACGGCTAGCATCGGCGTTGAAGGTCGCTGAGCTGATCAAATCATTGTGATAAATGATGCCTGATTCCAGCCATGATCCATCGTGCTCCTTACTATGGATTTTCACTGTGTGATCGCCGCTGGCAGTCAACACATAGCGGCCATCGGCACTGACGTCAGCTGAGTTGACTGAATATTTATGGCAAATAATAGCTTTTTTGACCCATGATCCATCATTCTTCATGCCATAGATTTTTGCCGTGCCGCCGTTATTCTTGCCAAAGGGTTTCGTCGTGCCATCATTACTGACCGTGACCAGATGACGACCATCGGAGCTGAAAGTAGCTCTTTTAACCCAAGCATCA
>NZ_JAHHPQ010000260.1:0-5864 GCF_024606245.1 Endozoicomonas sp. SESOKO2 | reverse complement strand
GACGTGATCGCACCATGAAGATGTATGAAAATGGCTGGGAGAGATACTTCAGGGAAAATGTGCCTAAATGGTCATTCTCCCACGCAGAAAGTGTTCCTTACTCTTACACCTTAGGCGCCTTTTACGAATGGCAGGAGGGCAGTGACAAGAAAGTGCCTGTCCATCATGAGAAAAATGCTCCTCAATCAAGCTTTTTACCTTCAGCTTCAGGCGATCTGCTTGATACTGATGAGAAGAGGGGGAAGTTGGATTGGGATGAATGGGAAAACGTCAGTGAAGCAACCACGGAATCGGCAACAACCGGTATTTTCAAATCTGTGACCAATGAAACACCGATAATAACTCCAAGTATGACGTTTCACCTTGAGTTCGCAGTCACCACTCCGACTGCCACCCCCCCGGAAGTGGCGATGACACCTGTTGCTAAAACGCTAACTTCTTCGGCTGGTGAGGCATCCGTGACCAGTCAGATACCCTTGGCGACCCCGGGTGTAACGGCTGCCCCCAAATCCACAACGGCGACTTCATTGACAGTGCCCGAAGTAACGCCAACCGCAAAAGTGGATGACTTTGAGGAAGACGAGATATGGGAGGACATTGAACCCCAACCATTACCCACTTCAACTTCAGCGACAACAACTTCAGCGCCTCTGCCCCCCTCTGCAGCCGTGCAACCAAAACAGGCTGATCCGGAGTCGTTCGACTTTGATGAAGATTGGGGTGACATTATGAATACCCACAACGAACTCTGATATTAGAAACCGGTAGACGATTCCACCATAGCTATCCAAAAGAAGCCAGTATAAAGGAATACATACTGGCTTCTTTCTGATCAGGCAACCAATCAGCCACCTGAGAGAAGGTATGAATGAATGTATTCCTTCCCTGAAAAAACGCGACTAACAGCCATGAGCGATTGACAGCCGCTTCTTCGCCTGGTGTGGAAATCACTTTTCACGGTAATAAAAGTTTTCAGCTCCGAGGTAGTAGAATGACAAATGCTTGCCCCAATGCATTAAGTCTTGCCGTGGCCGTTGCAATCAGCTCCTCCATGATGGGTACACAGGCACAGGCCGATCGCAGGCTTCAGACAAAATCTATTGATATTCAGAGCGACGGCCATGCGGAGTTTATCCGGAGTGAAGTCATGGTTCAGCCAACTTTAGGTGATGACCAACAGCCAATACCCAACTCTTTTACCACCTCTTACCCTGACCAGTCTCAAAGAAATACGGACTATGTCCCTCCTTCTCTGAGCTTTACAGCAGTTCTTTCTGGTGTTGATGGTGGTGTTTACAGTGTTGATCAGTTTGAAACAGGCAAGAATAACCTTGCTCAGAAATACACCAAAGTCCTGAAGGTGGGTGATGAAGGCGTCTTCAGGTTCACCCATAATCTGGACAAAAAGGCACTGCACATTGAAGTCAGAGGCGGAATGACCGACCCGGATTCAATTGCGGCTGTTCGTGCTCAATTGGGTTGCGTCCCATCATTGGAACCGTCAACGAAAATCGCCACCCCCTTACAACTGGCTTTTTTGCTGGAAGGTGTCGACGACAGAGCAGGAAGCCTCGGCAGAAGTGATCACTATGTTGCCCTTGCCAGCATTGAAGTAGAAAAAGTAGAGGTGAATGGACGTACCTTTATGCGTCTTATCGCTGCGGGCGATCAGCCCCCTGAACTGCAAAGTCTGGGTCAATCACTCTTTGTCAATGATGAGGTTCTCCTGACAGCCGCTGCCTCGGCTTACATCCAGGTTCATGTCCTGGGAGAGGATTTACAACAGCAGGCTCTTAATGACCTGTTGGCATACAGCAAACCCGTTGGCTATGTTGTACACGCCGAGGATGATACAGAGGTCTACCCTGTGCCTCCGGGTTATCCAAAGCTGGAAGTATCAGAAGCTCCGGGGGAGGTTATTGTTTTCCATGGTCAGAAGCAGAATCCGCATGACATCGCTTTCGTAGAAAACCTCTATAAACTCTGGGTAAAAGCCTGGCTTAACAACCGCACCCCCGCAGCAGCAACACGAGTTAACAAATATAAGGTCAAAAGCTACCAGTACGTCATTCGCAGCAGGCAGATGGAGCTGTTGGATCAGTTTGCCAATCAGCTGGCCGCTCATCCCAATGCTGAGCTTGACGAAGATCAACTGATGATGCTTGCAGACTATGAATCTCTCCAGCAGGCATTGAGTAGCGCCACCCCGGACGCGACAGATGAATTTCAACTTGCAATAAGACACATCAAAGTTGCCGAGTCGATTATCACGTCACCCTGGATTCAGGTTCAACTCGCAAAACATTTCGGCTTCAAACCCGCACTGAGAAATCTTCTGACTAACGAGCATTTTCTCAAAGAATTTATGTCCATTGTCAACGGCGAGGCGGCCAATGCTTTTGACTACGACGAAGAGTTTGCCAGCAAAATCGTTGCCGACATGACCAGGCAAATACTTGAGAGGGAAAGCAGACAAAAGGAGCTACAGACGAAAGAAGTACGACTCGCCCAGCTCAAAAAGCTTTACCATCTCGAAATGGATAAAGCCAACCCCAATGATGAGGAACAACTGACAACGCAACGACACTATCAGAACATTGAGGGTGAGCTTGCAGAGGTTCGTGTCAAACTGGAAGATCTGAAAAACCAGGAACGGAAACTTCAGCGGGAAGTCAAACGAATTCCAGAGCTGGAACAACAAGTTCGTGATGCCAGAAAAGAAGCCAGTAATCATTACAACGCTCAATTTGCAAAAGAGCTTGGTATTGTTAACTGGGATGACACCCAGCCACAAAAAGAGCAAGCCAGACGCATCACAGGGAAACTTAATGAAATCTTCAGAGCCGTTGCCGCAACAAAACAGCCTGAGGAAGAAGCTGTAAAAACAAACCTCGCCGCTATTGAAGTCCAGCTCGGTATTGCTCCAGACAATGAAAACGATCTGGATGCCCGCTTTCAGTCCATTCAACGGCATCTGCAACAGAAGGAAAAATTAACCGATGAGGCAATCTGGAATAGACTGATTGTCATTGAACAGCTCGGAGAGCAACATCTTCAGCATTTACAAAAGCTGAAAAAACAGAAAAACTGGCTACAGGAACTTCAGCAGGAACTTGATCGAACTCCAGCGCTGAGACGAGAAGTTCGTGATCCTATAGAAAAGACCATAACCGATTACTACGTTCAACTGGCAGAAGGGCTTGGTATTAGCAACTGGGTTGTGACCGAGCCATTTGAAGAACAAGCCAGACTCATCAGAAAGAACATTCATAAAATCAAAAGATCGGGAAAGTCCCGGAAAAAAGCTGTAATAGAAAAACTGGCGGCCGTTGAAGGCCAGTACAACATCTTTCCCAACAATGAAAACGATCTGGAAGCTCGCTTTCAGTCCATTGAACAGCACCTGCAACAGCACCTGCAACAACAAACAGAACTCATCGAAGGGGTAATACGAAATAGACTGGCTAACCTTGAAGTTCAGCTGGGTCTGGTTCCGGGTGACGAAGAGCAAATGGCATACCGTCAAGACCTCATTCGGCAGCACTTAAGGCAGCAGATAGATCAGGTCGACCAGGATTACCTTCGGCAACAGAGCATCAAAACAGGCGCTGAAAAAATAGCTGCAACCAAAGCTCGATTTGCAAGCATTGCCAAACATTTAAACATTCAGAACTTTGATGACAATGAAGATATTGAGACCCAGCAAAAACGTCTGATTCAGAGAATTCAGACACTGAATACTCACGCCGCCAAGGAAGAAACGTTCGTCAAACTCAGGCAGGAAGCTATGGCGACGGTTCTTGGCCTTGAACTGAATGAAGACAGCACATTAGAAGACCGCCAGGAACTGATAGAACATCGTCAGCTCAGGCTCTACAGACTTGCAGATTTCGAAAAAGAACTGGAACACATCTCAGTATCAGGCCATCCGATAACCACGCTTTCGGAATTGGAAGATGTACTACAAGACATCAGAACACCAGGCCACCCCAGATTCAAACCTGAAGTACTTGATAAACTGAGTGCCGTCGAAGAAGCTCTGGAAATGAGGGAACTCAATAGCGAGGATGATGAGTACTATCGTCGTCAGGCTATTTCAAGGGACATTCAGACATACATCAGCGAAGCCAGAGAGCGGGCAGAAGAAGACGCGCAAGATGTACTGAGAGCCGTAGAAGAAATACTCGGGATCAATGTCAATGAAAGTGATGACAAAGGAAAACGACTTGACAGGATTCTTGCAAAACTTGCCGACGATGAAGTTACCGAAAAAAAACTGAGTGATATACATAATGCCCTCTGGGGAGAAGAAGACTTCACACCTGCGAACAGCATAGCCAAGGTTCGAAGACTTAGTGAGCGACTTAGCCTTTATGTCATGGACTCGGATTTGCGAGCCACAACACAACAGACAAGGTTGCTTAAGGCTATAGAAGATGAGCTGGGCATCGACAGGAATGAACACGTTGCAGCTAAAGAAAGAGGCAAGAATTTCGTTGCCAAACTGGCCGATGATCTGAAAATAGACATTGTAAAAGATGCCAGCCTGAATAATCAGAAAGCTGTTCTAAAAGCCAGATTTCAGGCATTGGATGATGCAGTAAGCAAGCCCTGCGATGATGAAGGTAAAAGAAGAGGAATACATAATGAAATTGCCTACCAGCTTGGCATTCAGGGCTATAGAGATGATGCCCCTGCAGATGATCAGACCCATCTCATTAAAGAAAAACTCCAACAGCTGAATAAAGCAGTTTTTATGGCGGGTTGGCCTAAGTTTAATGAGCGTATCACAGCCATTAATGCTGAGCTTGACAGGCTAATGGCTTGTCTGGGACCTAAACCACGATACGTTCTTGATCGTGAGGTAGCCAAAGCCAAAAGTGACACAGAAAAAGCTAACAGTGAACTGGAGAAACTTCGTCGCAAACTCGATGCTGTTCATCGTAAACAAGTGGTAATCGCGCATCCTGATGACGTTCACCCTGATACAGATAAAGTCATCACAGCGCTCAATCAGGTCATGAAACACATTCACACCGAGCTGGGCCTGACTCAGGATGACAATCACACCCCTGAAGACCTATTAGACGACATAGAACGTTTTTTACAAAAAGAAGACGATGCAGTAAGGCGAGTTGAGACCGTTCAGAAACTGAGAGATACCATCAAAGAACTGAAAATCCCTTTTAAGAATGACCCTGATAATCAGTCAGAAGCAGACCATATTAAAGTCATTAGAGAATATACAGCCTCTCATGGCCGGGATAAAGTCGATCAAGCATTGGGCGAATTGCCTGAAACAAGGAGACAATACGCTCAGGTCAGGAAGTTCCTGCATGAATACGATTTTAGAGCAACGGAATTGGCCAATGCACAGGATGAAGAAAAGCAGGCCCGGGAAGCTTTAGACACTAAAAATCAGGCGATTGGCCATTCCAAAGACATCAATCCGAAAGCTAAAACCCAGCTTGAGCGCAGTAGAGAAGTGCTGGATTTAGTTCTGGAACAGAAAAAAGCAATTACATCAGAAGCACAAGAAGCCCTGAAGGCTCATGAAGCGAAGCTCAAAGCCATCGAAGATCACGTGGGTCTTAAGCCAGCCCCTACAGCCCGCTACGCTGACCGGGTTGATGCCTTGAGAAATAAACAGATAGAAATGGGCGGGCTTGATGGTACTGGCGGTAAGATCCTGCAACTGACTCAGAAACAGGACCGTCTAAACAGACAAATAGAATTCAGGACAGCGGAAATAGAGCAATTAAAGGAAGTCCTGAAAGCCGCAGAGAAAGCCGTCGAAAATGAGGGTGGCCCCTTCCAGTACACGCCGAAACAGGCAAATATACTGACCGATATCTACGCCTTCG
>NZ_JAHHPQ010000259.1:0-1383 GCF_024606245.1 Endozoicomonas sp. SESOKO2 | reverse complement strand
ATGCCTGGTTCCCCAAAAACCTTAATTGTAGAGTCTATCGCTCCGATTCTGACGATAAAGCACCCGGAGGAATAATAGGCTGCCGTCATTTCGCCTGGGCTTATGCTAAAAAGGTGTTTGGTCGGGGGAAAGAAACGTTTAAAAAAATAGACGACTCAAAAAAAGTGCTGAAAACCTTTGAAAATACATCTAATTTCCCATGCGAATCCAGAGAGCATTTTCAATATGGATTCTTTTCTGATGGATATTATTTCTTTAAAGGAAAGTTTTCTGAGGCTATTACAGGGCTGGTAAAAAAGTATTGGAATATGTCGGCAGGCGATGAAAAGAATTTTTATTTTCGTTCAGTAGGAGACGATAGATCAATTGGCCACGCAATGGCCTTGAGATTAAAGAAGCAGGATGAATGCATGAAGGTTATTTTTTATGACCCTAACGCTACACTCATGCACAGAACAATCCTTCTCTCAGAACCAGATTTGGCTGCACACATTGCCGACGAAGATCTTCAAGCCAGCTTCCTCTTTTATGGAGCACTTATTAATGTTGATGATTATAAGAGAAATTCTGATGAATGTGATACTCAGTGCTTTGGTGCCTCACCTAATGTGATGAATAATCATATAGACTTAGCAGCTGGGCATTATCCCGAAATAATAAGGTGTCAAATGATTGCGCCTTGATAGATCACCCTATGGAAAATGGATCATGATAATTAAAAAAAGGGATATCAGCTAATGGATCAAATCAAACTGGGTGTTCAGTCGGCACTTTCATACTCGTGGCATAGATATTCAAAATCCTTACTTCCAGACAGGGTTATAAAATCTCTTGTTAATGCCATCAAGGCATTTTTTGGTGGTTATTCTGTCAGCGTCTTGCACTGTATAACCATAAAGCTGATGAAAGAATATCCAGACGCCTGGTTTACCCAGCTCCTTAACCTTGCTAAACACCATGTTCATTTCGTAAGCGTAAGTATCCCGGGCATCCACATTATATGGAATGTCTGATGAGTGTAACTGTGCAAACATTTCAGATCATGCCCGGATGTGTGCAGTGCCTTTCCCTCCTGAGCCTCTGACAAGCGGAAATCAATCACTTGACTTTGCATCATCAAACTTTCGTTTTCGGTGTTGCCTTCTGTGAACCGACAGGGCTTTTGCGTTTGGCAGGGTCTTCTGGCAGACAGTACAGGTTTGCTCTCCGGTGTGATATAGACTTTTGTGAACCGACAGGGCCTTCGCGTTTGGCAGGGTTTTCTGGCACTCCGGACATGTTTGCTCCGGGGTGTGCTTTTTTCTTTTGTGATCCGACAGGGCTCTCGCGTTTGGCAGGGTCTTCTGGCACTCAGGGCAGGTTTGCTCTGGTGTGTGATCTTTT
>NZ_JAHHPQ010000258.1:0-1344 GCF_024606245.1 Endozoicomonas sp. SESOKO2 | reverse complement strand
GTTATGCACCTCGATCCTGAGAAACCAAGCGAGGATATAGATTTCATATTAAACAGCCCTGTAAGACTCCATCTCAGTGATAGAAATGGTAGAAATGAAAAATACCATGAAGATAAAGATAAAATATACATCTTAGATTTAGCTGATGATAGTCAATATGTTGGAAGAGATGTGATAGTGAAAGAAGAATTGGAGTTTTGGCTAGTACATATGCTTGATCTTTATGACAATTTAAACACGAGTGAAAATTGCGGTAGCAATCATGAGTGTCTGTTAGTTCCCTTTGATAGTTTTGCGCAAGGATACATATCCTCTCTTCCAACGTACAATGCCAATGTCATCCTGGCTATGCTGAAAACAATATACTTTGAAATAGTCAAATATAATTGCAAGTTCAGCCACTCTGAATTTTGTTTTCTTGAAGAAAAGCTGAGGGCTCAAAACTGGCTCGGCAGTTAACTAATCTGTAGAAAAAGCACCTCAAAGGCTGCTTACGTTGTGAAACACCTCTGTACGTAAAACAAAACGACAGACTCGATTTACCTCAATGGATGATAAAATCCTCTACCCCTAGAGGGTATGAGTACCAGAGAGATAGTCTCCACATTCAAAGAGCCGTATGGTGCAGACGTGTCCGAGTCACTGATTTCCAAGGTTACAGATGCCGTTATTGAGCAAGTGATCGAATGGCAGTCTCGCCCTCTTGATCCCATTTACCCGATTGTCTATCTGGACTGCATTGTCGCGAAAGTCCGGCAAGATAAGCAGGTCATTAACGAGGCGATTTACCTGGCTCCGGGAGTCAATATCGAAAGCAAAAAGGAACTGCCGGGTATGTGGCTCTCTGAAAATGAAGGAGTAAAGTTCTGGCTCAGTGTTCTGATGCAGTGACAGAACCGTGGAATCAAAGATATTTTAAGCGCCTGTGTAGACGGCCTGAAAGGGTTTCCTGACGCTATTAACAGCGCGTTCCCTCAAACTCAGATACGGCTTTGCATTGTGCACATGATGCGAAATTCTATGAAATATGTTCCGTTTAATGGCTATAAGGCTGTTGCAACAGGACTCAAGGCCGTGTACTGATCTGCAACCGAAGAAGGGGCTCAGCAAGCTATGGCCCGGTTTGGTGAGCAATGTTTTTGTATCTTTTGCTTTTCTTTGTTTGCTCGTCTAACTCGTTGGTCCAATTTGTGGATACCCCTCCATCTTAAATTTTATAGTCATAAATACTCTAAATAAAAAGCATCTTTTTTCAACGACTTAACTATTCTAAAGGCTTCTGATATTAGCCGTAATGATGCTCAAACCCATAAAAAGACATATTACAGTACTTGTTTTTATTAT
>NZ_JAHHPQ010000257.1:0-2198 GCF_024606245.1 Endozoicomonas sp. SESOKO2 | reverse complement strand
CGTAAGGTCAGTTTGACCATCAATCCTTTTGACAAGAGCCTGCGCCTGTTTTTTAGCCATCAAATACCGGGGCAGAAAGTGACCCTTGACTTTCACACTCGCGGTTTACGTCATTTCGAAACAGTACAAGCCAATCCCTGCATTTTTTACTGGGAGGACGTGGCAGGCTCCCCCCCCTTCCCTGTCAATGACTGAGGCCCTGACAAGCCTGAGGAACACCACTCTCTCGGCTCATATTAATTCAGGCACAGAAGCCTGCAGTGTCAAAAGGGTAGCGGAGGACTACACCTTTTCAACAGAGGAGATGCTGGCCTTATTAAATCGCTACCCTGAAAAACCTGTCGGTGAATTCCCCCGGGCTAAATGGCGCAAAGAGGCTGAGCTGGCGAGCCTTGCCAACGAGGGAAAAACCCTTGGCGCGGGCCTGCACAGGATTGGCAGTCAGGAAAGCAATAATATCAGGCTGGTGATTGAGCTTGGTTTCACCTCTTCCATATGCACCCCACAGAGTGGTTTTTTACGCAGGCTGACCCTGGAGCTGGGTCAACAGCGGGTGCTCCTGGAAGGCGCAACCCAACTCATGAAGAAGTATGGTATTGGCTTTTTAAGACCATGGCACACAATGGCTTTAAAATTGGTTCAAACCGATGCAGACGGTCGCAGACAACAACACAGCGACCAAAAACTATTTGGACTTGGTCATAGAGAGTTGCTGAAATCGAGTCCGTCGCTTCAATTGAACGCACCGTTGCTGAAATGGAGTGATCCGTATACATGGAGCGAACTGTTCCCCGGTCAGCCAATGTCCGAAACCCTGGACATGCTGGAGATGGATTATACCTTTGATAAGCCTTTTCGTGATAAATGCGGTATCTCCGCCGCATACAACAGTTCTGTGATTATGCCGACGGTTCACCTTGACCTGTCTTCAGGTCGACACTCTGGCATCCCCGTCATTATTGGCGGCCCGGGCAATGACCAGCTGACGGGTAACCCGTCCGCAGATAACGTATTGCGTGGCATGGGAGGAGATGACAGGCTCAGGGACATGGGAGGCAATAACATATTTATTGTCGGCCTGGGTAATTCCACCGTTATTACTGATGAGAAGGGACACAATCTGCTAATACACGACAATCTTGGTAGTGTTTATGGTACCCGGCTCCTGAAACGAAGATCCAGGGGGCTCAGCGTTAAGGTCACCCTCTCAACGTATCAACTGGATGGGATGACCGTCAATGTCACGGAGGGCATCGTACAGACCCGATGGCGGAATACCAGCGAAACAGGCAGTTGGCGTTATCACCAGACGGTGTTCAATGCGATCGACCAGATTGCCGGGACTCCGGGAGATGATACTTACTTTGGCAGCAATGGTACGGATATTTTCAGCACCGGGGGTGGCCTGGACAAGGTGAGCATGGGGGACGGAGACGACCGGGTGATCATTAACGCGCTCTGGCAAACCGGAACCTCTCTGGACGGGGGCAACGGCGCCAATACGCTGCTCTTTCAATTGCCCGTGAGTCGTGATGTGAAGGTTGACCTGAAGCATAGCTTAACGGTCAACAACTTTGTCCTGGAGGACACCGGGTATGGCAGGATAAGACTTTCCGGTGATGATAAAGACAACATTTATGTGTCCAGAGGTTCCCTCCGCAACTTTAATGGCAGGGGCGGGGATGACACACTTTTCATGCTGAAGCTACCGGCGTTTACCCATTTAAACGGGGGCCCGGGCAAAGATACGCTGGATTTGAGCCGGGCAGTCACGGCTCCGGAATTGGTCCGGCTTAACCTGTTTGTGGACCGGGACTCAGTGAGGCTCTCGTGTCCTGCAAAGAATGTAACTCCCTGCTCTCCCGATACAAACAGCAAAGGTCGTTTATTCTATACACTCAGGTCAACCGGGTCGCGGAACACCTATGACACATGGGCGTCAATTTTCAGAAACTTTGAGATTATCAATGGCCCGGAAACCAGCGATATTTTCAACATTCCGGCCCAGGCCGGCCTTGCCGTCAATGGCGGAGGCGGAAATGACAGGTTCAATATTTACGCTACAAGCATAAAGGGCAACAGCAACAGAACCTCAATCACCACCACCATAGGAGGACCCGGACACAACAGGCATTATGGCAGTCGGAAAGCTGACCGGATGGTGGCGAACCTGGGGCCTGACCTTCTTTCCGGCAACC